>JAZRPU010000022.1:0-8520 GCA_045649365.1 Eubacteriales bacterium
AATCCTGCAGACAAAGTTGCACAACAATGTAACACGATTTCTTATGAAATTCTTTGCGCAGTGAGCAAAAGAGTACCAAGAGAATACGTTAAATAAAGCAAAACCGTATCTGACCATAAAGGAAAAGATACGGTTTTTTCCATATTTTTAATATTGACGTTGTTAAAAAGGAGCTATAAAATAAAACAAAGAAAGGTTAATCAAAAAAAGTATTTTCCACAAAAAGCTCCTCAAAAGTTTCACATTCGGAAAGAGTCAAAACCTCTGTTTTCTCTGAAAGCTTTTCAAGAGCCGAAAGCTTTTTATTAAACAAAACCGAAAACATACCCGAAAGAGCGAGGGAAGAAACATAAACTGATTTTTCGCCTAATTCTTCGGGAATTATTCCGACGGTTACCAAGTCTTCCGTTTTCATATCTATACAAACGCCTCCTGTAATGCTAACCGTTTCCACCTGTTCATATTCTGTTTCGGTTTCTTTTAAAAGAAGCTCTATAGCTGTTCTGACTGCACTTTTGGCAACCATAAACTCACTTATGTCCTTACTTGTTATATATACGTCATCCGTTATGTGATATTTGTTTTCATTAATATGACCATCACTTTGAAGAAGATTATTTTTTAGCAAATAGGAAATCAAAGAAATGAAACCGCCACCGTTTATTCCACGCGCTTTTTGTCCCAAAAATTTCGGGTTACCTTTTTCATCAATTTTATATATTACCTCTTCACCGCCACAGCGCCCCATCTCAATACATGCTCCCTCTATAGCAGGGCCTGCTGCGGTTGTTGCGGAATAAATTTTTCCATTTTTGATAAGGGATATCTCCCCGTTAGTTCCCAAATCGGCTATGAGCGTTACCTTATTGTCAAGCTCAATTTCTTTATATATACCACACAAAGCATCGCTGCCAACATACCCCGAAGCAGAGGGAAGCAAAACCATATCCCAAGGCATTCCCGTTTCTGATTTTTTCAGATGTTTCGTTTCTTTAAAAACACATTCAAAAGGATAAACACCAATGGGAGAAGGGTCCACTTCTGCCAGAAAATGAATCATTGTAGGATTTCCGCAAAAATATACGGTTGAAACCTCTTTTATTCGTTTGGCAATTCCCTCTCTCAAAACCTTTGAAAGATATTTATAACCACCATTTTGGCTAGCAGAAATTCTTGATATAACGTCAGCTCCAAAAGGATATTGAGGGTTTCTGAATTCGGTGGAAGAGCAAAGCTTAAAATCTTTTGAATAAATCATTGCTTTTATATTTGTGGTACCAACATCGCAAATGGCAAAAAACGGTTTTTCATCTGAAAAAGAAAGATTAAAACGAACGTCTTCATCACTATTTTCGGGAATATAGAAAACACATGAAGATATAAGCTTTGTTCTACACGCACTAACGTAACCATTCTCATCTGCTTCAGGCATCGTTACACCTTTGATAAGCTTGACTTTACATTTTCTGCATTTACCGTTTCCACCGCAAGGAGCTTGTACATTTATATTTTTTTCAAGCAAAAGTTCTCTTAAATATTTATCCTCTTTAGGATTTAAACGTATAGTCATGACAGTTGCTCCGACTTTTATAATAAATACATATATAGTATATCAAAAAATATTATAAATTGCAACATAAAAACTGTTTGATTTTTTTCAAAAAAAGTGTTATAATATAAAAGATTGTAAATATATAAAAAGAAAATCCGTCAAAAAAACATAAAAAACGAGGTGAAGTACGTGTTAACTCTCGGTCTTGATATCGGTTCAACAACCGCAAAAGCTGTACTTATGGATGGGGATACCGTTATTTATCAAACTTATCAAAGGCACTTTTCCAAAGTGCGAGAAAAAACCCTCGAAATTTTAAAAGGTATTGAAGAAATCTACGGAAATATAACATTTAACGGAGCAATTTCCGGCTCATCCGGATTAGGACTTGCTCAAGGTACGGGTATTCCCTTTATTCAGGAAGTTTATTCCACATGTCAGGTAGTTAAAGAAAAACAACCCGATGCATCATGTGTTATTGAGCTTGGGGGTGAAGACGCTAAAATCATTTTTTTCGACGGTGGAATTGACGAAAGAATGAACGGAAGCTGTGCAGGAGGAACAGGGGCTTTTATTGACCAGATGGCAACGCTTTTAAACGTTACCGTTGACGAGCTTGACGAAATGAGTCTTAAAAGCGAAAGAATATACCCTATTGCCTCAAGATGCGGGGTTTTTGCTAAAACTGACATTCAGCCCTTGCTCAACCAAGGAGCGAGAAAAGAAGACGTAGCCGCAAGTATTTTTCAAGCTGTAGTTAATCAGACAATCGCCGGACTTGCCCAAGGAAGAATGATAAAAGGCAAAGTTTTATTTATGGGCGGACCTCTGTATTATTGCAAGGGGTTGAGAGAACGTTTCAAAGAAACCTTGAAGCTTTCGGATAAAGATGCGGTTTTCCCCGAATATGCCCTTTATTCTGTTTCCATGGGTGCTTCTATGTATGCCCGCGCTTCAGGTAAATGCTATACTTTAAGTCAGATGATGGAAAGCGTTGAGGGTGCAGTTAACGTTTCAAAGCCCCAAAGCTATTTAAAACCCCTGTTTGAAAATGAAGCAGAATACAAAGAATTTAAAGACCGTCATAACAAAGCAACGGTAAAAGAAAAAAATATATCTGAATATTCAGGCAATGCATATTTGGGAATAGACTGTGGAAGTACTACCACAAAGCTTGTTCTCATTTCGGAAAATGACGAAATACTTTATTCCTATTATTCCTCAAACAGAGGTAACCCCGCTGGAATAGTAAAAGATGAGCTTGAGAAAATATATTCTCTTTGTGCTGACCGAATTACCATTAAAGGAAGTGCGGTTACAGGATACGGTGAAGAGCTTATCAAAAACGCCTTTGGCGTTGATTTCGGATTAGTAGAAACAATAGCCCACTATACTGCCGCAAAACATTTTATGCCACAAGTTGAATTTATCCTTGACATTGGCGGACAGGATATAAAATGCTTCAGAATCAGAAACGGAGCTATTGACAGCATTATGCTTAACGAAGCATGTTCATCGGGATGCGGCTCATTTTTAGATACCTTCGCGAAAGCTTTAGGATACTCCATTGAAGAATTTGCGCAAAAAGGGTTATTCGGAAAACGTCCTGTTGATTTGGGAAGCCGTTGTACTGTTTTCATGAACTCTTCCGTAAAGCAATCGCAAAAAGAAGGTGCATCGGTTGAAGATATATCTGCAGGTCTTTCCATAAGTGTTGTTAAAAATGCTATTTACAAGGTTATCCGTGCAGGCTCTCCCGATGAGTTGGGAAAACATATTGTTGTTCAAGGCGGAACATTCTATAACGATGCGGTTTTGAGAGCCTTTGAACGCGAAATAGGGCGAAACGTTATCAGAACTTCTACTGCAGGTCTTATGGGCGCGTTCGGTGCCGCGTTATTCAGCAAAAAATCCGAATGCTCATCTATAATAACAAAAGAATCCCTCGCAGACTTTGTTCACACCTCCAAGCCTGCTGTATGCGGTGGATGTCAGAATAAATGTCACTTGACTATAAACACCTTTGCAGGTGGTAAAAAATTCATTTCGGGAAATCAATGCGAAAAAGGTGCAGGTATCACAAGAAACGGTCCTTCCCTCCCCAATCTCTTTGAATTCAAAAGAAACTATCTTGCATCCTTGCCAAAGTCTGAAAACAAATTGGGAAAAATGGGACTCCCACTTACTTTAGGAATGTATGAGCTTTTACCGCTTTGGCAAACAATTTTTTCCGAACTTGGTTTTGAAGTAGTAATTTCAAAGCCTTCAACAAGAAAAACATACGAAAAAGGACAGTTCTCCATTCCATCAGATACAGCTTGCTATCCCGCGAAAATAATGCACGGTCATATAGTTGAGCTTATGGAAGAAAAGGTTGACGCTATATTCTATCCAAGAGTAACTTATAATCTTCCCGAAGACGGAACAGACAACCATTATAACTGTCCCGTAGTTGCTTACTATTCCGATTTATTAAGAGGAAACATGGATGAGCTTAAAACCACAAGATTTATTTGTCCTTTCCTTAACATAAACAACGAAAAAGAGCTTTCAAAAGAATTAAAAAAATATTTAGCTCCAATTTTAGACATTTCACTCGGAAAAATTAAAAAAGCTGTCAAGAAAGGCTTTGAAGCTCATAATACATATAGAAATGCAGTTAAAAAAGCGGGTGAAAAAGCCATAGATTACGCCAAAACCAATGGCAAAAAAATAATGATTCTCGCAGGCAGACCTTATCATATAGACCCCGAAATTTGTCACGGAATTGATAAGCTTGCAATATCTCTCGGGTTTGTTGTTGTTTCAGAAGATAGCGTTTATCATCTTGAACAGCCTCAAACTGTAGGCGTGCTTAATCAATGGAGCTATCATTCAAGACTCTACAGAGCCGCCAAATATGCTTCTATGCATTCCAATACAGAACTGGTACAGCTTGTTTCCTTTGGATGCGGTCTTGATGCTATAACTACAGACGAGGTGAGAGAAATTCTCGAAAGAAACGGTAAATTCTACACTCAACTCAAGATTGATGAAATAACGAATTTAGGTGCTGTAAAAATAAGGCTCAGAAGTTTATCCGGTGCCATTGAAGAAAGGGAGAAAAACTAACATGTCCCAAAGCACAAATGAAAGAAAATACGTTCCTTTCACCGAGGAAATGAAAAAAGATTATACGATTCTTGTTCCCAATATGTTGCCAATGCATTTCAAACTGATAATGAAAATACTTGGTACATACGGATATAAAACGGAGCTTTTGACAACTGAAGGGCCCGAAATTGCAGAAACAGGTTTGAAATACGTTCACAACGATGCATGCTATCCCGCATTGCTTGTTATAGGTCAATTTCTTCACGCCTTGCAAAGCGGAAAATATGACACAAAAAAAGTCGCGTTAATATATTTCCAGACAGGTGGCGGATGCCGTGCATCAAACTACGTTTCTCTTCTCCGAAAGGCTTTAGAAAAAGCGGGGCTGGGATACGTTCCCGTTATTGCTTTCAGCTTTGCGGGAATTGAAAAGCATCCGGGTTTTAAAATCACCCTACCCATAATGCATAGAATGTTATATGCAGTTTTATATGGTGATTTACTTCTTTCTCTTGCAAATCAATGCAAGCCACACGAAGTAAACAAAGGAGATACGGAAAATCTAGCCGATTCTATTGTTGGAGAGCTTGCTTCGTTGATGGAAAAAGAAGGTGTTTCATTCAGACAACTGAAAAAGAAAAGCAAAGAAATTGTAGACCGCTTTTCAAAACTGCCTTTAAAGAAAACAGATAAGGTTAAGGTTGGAATAGTTGGCGAAATTTACGTTAAGTATTCTCCTTTAGGCAATAATAATCTTGAACGTTTTTTGGTAGAAGAAGGCGCGGAAGTAGTTATTCCGGGGCTTTATGACTTTTTACTTTACTGTATTTATAACGGAGTTATTGATAACCAGCTTTACGGTGAGAAAAAATTCATGTCATTTATAACCAAAATCGCTTGTAACGTTCTCGTTTCATTCCAAAAGAAAATAAGTGATATTGTTGAAGAAGAAGGAACGTTCACACCTCCAACGGTATTCACTCAACTTCTTGACCACATGGACGATAAAATCATCGGTATTGGCACAAAGATGGGCGAAGGTTGGTTGCTTCCTGCAGAAATGATGGAGCTTTATCACAGCGGGGTGAAAAACATTGTTTGCACTCAACCTTTCGGATGTCTTCCAAACCACATTTGCGGAAAAGGTGTTATGAAGCCTTTGAAGGACGCTTATCCTGATATCAACATTGTGGCTATAGACTATGACCCAGGTGCTACCAAAGTAAATCAGGAAAATCGTATAAAATTAATGCTTGCCAATGCAAGAAACGAGTTTTATGTACCCGAAAAAAAGTTTGAAGTTACTCTATAAAGGAATAAAAAATACCACGGTGGAAATTTTTCACCGTGGTATTATTATTAAAAGTTTTTATTTTGAGGAAGAAAAGTCATCAATAACTAAAAGCAACGTTCCGTTTTCTACGCGTAAATAAGCAGGTTTTTCATCGTTCAGAAATTCATTACTCAACCCTAACGGAAAACAGTTTGTAAGCTCTGCATTTTCAAGGGTATATTTCAAATTTTCAATAGTAACACCCGAACATTTATCTGAAAGGGAAAAAATGGAAATATATCCTTTTCCTTTTATGGAAATTTCATCGTTCTTAATAACTGTTAGTGCTGTTTTGTCACCGTACAGCCAGCCTCGTCCTCCCCTTTCAGCTATAAACGAAAGGAGCTGAACGTTTGCAAACGTATGGTCAAATCTTCCGCCAAAGCCTCCGAAAACAGCGAAATTTACATATCCTTTTTCAAAGCCATATTTTATAGCAATGCTTATGTCCGAATCGTCTTTCTGGCAAGGATAAACAAAAACGTTTTCACCTTCAGGCACGTATCCCAAGGAATCAAAATCACCCATTATAACGTCTGGCAAAATATTATATCTTTCAAGGATATCAAGCCCACCGTCAGCACATAAAATAATATCTCCCTCTTTCTTGGAAATACTGATTTCTCCACAATCACAAGCACCGACTATATAACATATTTTTTCATTATGAAAACCGAATATATCTTTCATACAGACTCCGTATAAGCACAAAAT
Organism: Eubacteriales bacterium; assembly: GCA_045649365.1. Classification (GTDB taxonomy): domain Bacteria; phylum Bacillota; class Clostridia; order Oscillospirales; family CAG-382; genus SIG653. Next base: position 6,693 of record JAZRPU010000022.1, read on the forward strand.
CAAAGCTTTGTAATTTTATTTCTGAAAATAGCCGCGCCAATCAATGCAGCGCCTACTGACGTTATTATGATTTCGGGAATCATATAAAGTCCGTTATAAAATGAAGAATAAATAACGGAAAGCGATGCTCCGTTGAAAATAGCCAAAATTTTTTCTCCGATGGAGTAAAAACCCTCTTGAGAAAAAAACCATTCAGCCCATGCTCCAAAAAATACAGCACCTGAAATTATATGAATTACGTATCTCAGTGAAAGTGCAAAAAAACTGCTCACAGAAAGCCCTAAAGCTTGATTTTTAAATTTATCTTTAAAAAGTCCTGAAAAGCCTAATACCGTATATGCGAGAATATAATCCAAGAAACAAACCAATAGTGCTTTCCACAGTATCATTTGTTCGTCACCTGGAATAAAAAAAGCAGAAACTGTTTTCATTCCCAGCAGTATTTGAATTACAGAAAAACAAAAAGCGGTAAAAAGTCCTTGAGAAATTCCATACATATATCCTACAAGAACAACGGGAAGCATACTCATAATTGTAATTCTGCCACCGAAAGGAAGTTCAAGGGGGAAAAAGCTTGAAACAAGCTCTAACGTTGTTGCAACACCTAACATAACAGCACTGACCACAAGGCGTTTTATAGTTTCTTCTCTTCTTTGTTTTTTTGTTTCTCTGCTTGCTGATTTCATAATAAATCTCCTCAAAATATAAATACGCCAACGGAAACGTTGGCGTAGTATATCTCGCATTAGTGAAATTCCCTACGACGGCATTATCCGTATCAGGTTTAACGGGTTCAAAGTACAAACTTTATCTCAGCCGATTTTATCAGCACCCCTATTTCTATTGGCGTTTTTATATTATCATAATTATTTTACGTTGTCAATAGTTTTCAAATCAAAAAACATCTCAAATATTCGGATAAAATTTAATTATTGTTTTTTTAACAGTTGACAAATATCTTTAATAATGATACAATAAAAGAAAATATTAAACACTTTTCGGAAGGGAAATGAAGTTATTACAGCTAATAACTCATAACGAATTGACTATGGAAAAGAATGAAGTTTATACAAAAGCAAAGCAAATAATCAAAAATGCAACTACAGAAGTGGAAATCGACAAGGCTATAAGTGTTTTATCACGAATGCCCGACTATTTAGATTCTGCACAAATCGCAAATGAATGTAAAGACGAATGGAAAAAATCATTTGCAAAATATAATGCTCTTGCCACAGAATATGAAACAATTTCTAAAAATCAATCCACCGAAAGATTGCAGGCGTTAAAAAACGGAATAAATCAGAATTCCTCGAAAAAATCTCAACTTGAACAATTGTTATCTTCTTTCTCATCAAACAAAATGGAGCTTGATTCTATCGAAATGGAGATTCAAGATAAAAAATATAAAATTGATTCTCTCCGCAAAGAAGGTGTTTCATTAGGATTTTTTGCTTTCAGAAGAAAAAAAGAGCTTTTCTTGGAAACCTGTGCTATACAAAAGGAAATTAACCCCTTATCAGAGAAAGCAGAACAGCTTAAAAAAGCTATCGGCGGATATTCAAGCTTTGAAGAAATAAAGCAAGATATTAACGCTGTGAACGAAAAAGTAATAAGTTTGCAAAACGAATTGCAAGAAGCTGAACGTTCAGCTTTTCAAGGAAGAAAGTCGGAGGCCAAGCGGTCTTAGGAAGACAAACCAAATGATCAACTCCTTGGCTCACAGAACGACATGGCTACGATCCGACTTGATATTAACGCTGTGAACGAAAAAGTAATAAGTTTGCAAAACGAATTGCAAGAAGCTGAACGTTCAGCTTTTCAAGGAAGA
>JAZRPU010000023.1:0-2816 GCA_045649365.1 Eubacteriales bacterium
AAAAAGGATACTCTTCACTTGATGTGTTGAGTATCCTTTTGTAATTTACTTTGTAGCAGAAAAATTAACAGTTACAATTTCACAAGATGAGCCGACGCGCATAGGCATTCCCCAAAAGCCCACACCCGATGAAACGATAACTTCAGGGCTGTTTACGTCTTTCTGAAAATATCCGTAATCCACAAGGAAGAGAGCGTTTGTAATTAAATTAGCGGGGAAAAGCTGACCCTTGTGAGTATGTCCGCAAAGTATTAAGTCAACCTCTTTTCCGTAGGTGTCAATGTGGGTGGGATTATGGTCCATAACAACCGTGGGAAGATTTATTTCCTCTCTTGAGAAAAACTCCTCCAAAGGCTTTCTGCTCTCTCCGTTATATCCGCCAATGGGGAAAGCATCTCGTCTTCCGATTAAAACAAGTCGGTTATCTATAACAACGTATTCATCGTTCAAAAGCTTGACGTTTGATTTTTCAAGGAAATCCAACATTTCATTATGGGTTTCCCCCCCATCGTGATTCCCAAGACAAGCATAAACGCCAAAAGTGGATTTTATTCCCTTTAAAGCTTCAATTGCTTTATTGGGATTTCTGATAGATTTGAAATCCGTATCAAAAAAATCTCCCGCAATGCAAACAACGTCGGGGCTTTGGGAATTGATTTCCTCCACAATCTTTTCAAGTCTGCTCTCTGAACATACAGCCCCAAGATGCAAATCGCTTATCATCACCATTTTTATGTCTGTAACGTCAGTTTCGGATTTTATAAAAGATGTATATGATACATGCTTTATGTTTTTTGCATTGATAAAGCCATAAACACAAGTAGAAAATGAAAGCAATAAAACGAAAGCCACCGTTAAAGCTCTGAAAGCTCCGTTAGTTATTGCAGAAGCTTTCACCAAACGTAAAACAAGCAAAATCAAATCTGACAGAACCGTATATAAAAGCAGATAGATAAAAAATCCCATACAGTAACTGCCTATGGTACCAATAAAATGCTTTACGTCTTGGTTAAAGGGCAAAAATGCTCTGCCAAAGCATAGTAAAACAACAAGCGCAAGAACTAAAACCGCACAAAAAACGGGAATAAAGCTGACTTTCGGGAAATATGACGATATGCCTTGATGAATACGCTTTGAAATATAAAAGCCGATTCCCGAAAAAAGCGAAAGCAAAATAAACACGCTTAAAATTTTACTCATAAAGCCACCTGAATTATTCGTGGATTAATCCCAATATTCTGCAAAGATTCACTTAACTCGGGAGATTCACTCAATTCGGGCGATTCGCTCCATTCGGGAGATTCACTTAATTCGGGAGATTCACTCCATTCGGGAGATTCACTCAATTCGGGTGATTCACTTAATTCGGGTGATTCACTCCATTCAATAGAATCATCTCTTTCAATTTCGGGAATCGCGCCTCCCTTATATTTCGGGTACGTTCTGTCATTTACTTCTTTAATCCAAATTTCCTCATCGTTAAAGCAATTATCAAGCCAATCAAGTCTTAATTCCGCCCATGCAACAAAATACCTGTAATGCTCAAGATACGATCTTAAGTTTACTATTTGAATTGGTTCTTTAAAAACTTTTTTTCCAAAGATTTTCCAACGGACAAAATTGTTTTCAATTTCTGCTCTATTAAGCTCTGAATAAGACTTAACCTGTGACAACGTTTCTTCAAGACATTCTTTAAAGCAACTGTTCCAACGGTCATTAACAAGCTCTCTGAACCATTCCTGACGGCAAAGATGAATAAACCACCAATTCTGTTCAGAAAAACCGGTATATCTTCCAACGTATATGTTTTCATAGCTTCCGTTATCCAAACGGTAATCGTTGCCCATAGAAAGGTCAAAATCCCAAGCAGGTCCTAAACGAAGTTTATCTTCACCGGAAAGTTTGTGCATATAGAAGCTTGACCATCCAACGTCAATATTTTTAGAATATTCCTCCAAAAGATACATATCAACGAAAGAATCCACGTCAATAAGTGACTTTATTTTTTCTTCGTCACCATTTTTTATAGCGGTATCAATTTCTTCAATGTTCTTTTTAATTGCCTGAACTTGATTGTCACTTATATAATCTGACTTAATGTTATATTTTTGTTTTCCAATGCTGAAGTAATCTTTTCCCTCTTTACCGGATGCATATCCATCCAACTCCAAGAGAAAGCCTCCGTTTTCAATATCAATGCCCAACCTTGATTCCTCAATTTGGCTAGTGAGCATATACACACCATTATATTTTCCGTTAAGATACACCTCTATAAGCGTACTTTTATACCCTATTCCCAATTTATAGGCAGTATTATACATAAAATAGTTTCTTAACAAGGATTGGTCATCATGATTAGCAATTAACACCCAATCACGTTTTGCTTCGTTTCCTATTCCAAGGATATTTACAGACTTGTTAAATTTAATTTTATAAGGCTTTTTCGCTTGACGCCAAGTGGAGTTTCCACGCCCTTGTATTAAGCCAGAAGCAGATTCAAACTCATAAATTCCTGATGCATTTTCAAGAGAAAACTTTGCATCACTTGGGGTATAACGATCTATATCACCATTATATTCAATGTAAAGTTCAGGCAACCCTGTATATTCAAAAGTGGCAGTTAAAACAGTATCTTCAGAAAAATTTTCATTACTTCTGGTCGGGTCGGTAACGCCATCGCTCCATTCCTTAAATTTATAACAAAGAGAGGGCTTTGCGGTGACGAGCTTTGTAACCTCGCCTTCTTTAAGCGTCTGATTAACGCTTCCTAAAACATAACCGCCTTTTGATGCAGCAAAAGAAACCTTTGTAACAAC
>JAZRPU010000024.1:0-9895 GCA_045649365.1 Eubacteriales bacterium
TATAACAAACCCCTCCTAAGGGTTAGTCATGGGTTCGATTCCCGTTGCGGGTGCCAAAAGCGGAGAGACAAACTCGCCAAGATAATAGATAATGGATAATAGATAATAACGAATAGATAAAAGATTTTTTGCCGCTTCAACTATTCTCTATTCTCTATTATCTATTATCTATTATCTTTTATTTATTATCTAAAAAGGAGATTCCAAAATGGCACAAAACAGCATCTTATTAGACAAATCTCTCCACTTTGCTGCATGAATTATTAAACTTAACAAATACCTTATTAAAGAAAAGCACGAAAACATTATTTCAAAACATATTATTCATTCAGCTACGTCTATCGGTGCTAACGCTAACAAAGCGATTTATGGGCAAAGCAAGGCTGATTTTATTGCTAAGTTACATATTTCTTTAAAAGAAACTGCCGAAGCAGAGTATTGGTTACGCCTTCTCATACTATCTGAATATATAACAGATACAGAAGGTAATTCGTTGCTTAACGATTGCCTTGAAATCAAAAGAATCCTTATCGCAACGCTCAATACTGCAAAAACAAACAATAACTAAATTTCTCACCTTTTCGAAGGTGAGTTTCTTTTTGATTTAATGTGTAGAATTTTTCATATTTTTGTGGTATGATTAATTCATTAAAAGGAATTAATGGAGTGTATGTTAGTGGAAAAAACTCTTTTCAAACATAAATGGAACTCATATCTTTCTATCGCTTTCGTCGGCATGATTGCTGGTTTTTTAGTGGCGTTTTTTAGTCAATTTCCAAGTGATGACCTTTGGGGACTTTCACTTTTCAGTTCCCAGACTTTTGGATTTTGGATGTTCACTTCATCCCTCATAGCATTGTTCAGCTCCAAACATTATGTCGCTGGAATTAATGTTGCGCTTTATGTGTTTTTTATGTTTTATATTACGGGAATATTTAAGCGCCTTACCATTGTGAATGAGGGACACAATACGCTTGAGTATTTCTGGAACGGGTTATGGGAGGAATTAGTATATGGATTGCTTCCCGCAGCTGTTTGCTTTTTTCTTGCCTTTGTACTATGGTTTGGAAGAAAAAACAAACTTATTTTTGTTTTTCTTCGATTTGCTCCGATACTGTTTATACTTGCTGAAGCAATTCTTAACTGGTTCGGGGTTATGAATAGAAATCAGGGCTTATTTATGGCTGTTATTGATACAGTATGTGCTATTGGATACTTGATGATTGTACTGAAAAATTCTAACCTCAAAAATCGAAAGCAACAATGTTAACTTCCAATTTAGCGAAGTAAGTTTAAAAATCAACCTCGGCAACAGATCGAGGTACATGCGATTAAACAAAGGCATCTTGCGAGAATAAAACCGTTTCCCTAAATCCGACCCCCTTGCTAATTCCCATCTAATTAGACGGTCGAAAACGGGGCAAAATTAGCAGTAATTCCGTAACACAACTTAGCACTCAAAGTACGAAAAAGCTTTGAAAACACGGGATTATCGGATATAGGAAGTGACTCTACAACTGTGTTTCGAGGTCACTCCTAATGTTTAGTTATGGGTTTGATTCCCAAAGTGTTTGCCAGACGTGGCAAGTGATACTTGCCCCAAAGAAGGAAGAATAGAGAATAAGAAATAATAAAGTTCGGTTTTATGCCGCTCTGATTATTCTTTATTCTCTATTATTTTTTATTGCACAGACACATTCCACCCACAGAATTTTTATTTTATCAATTAATAAACATTGACGTTTCCTTTTCTCTTTAATGTGTAGAATTTTTCATATTTTTGTGGTATAATCAGTTAGCTAAATAAAAATTTGACGAAAGAGAACAGGATTATGAAAATTAAAAAGATTCTTTGTATCTTATTCATAATAGTAGCTTGTTGCTTTTTAGCAGGAGCAGTTTACAACATAGTCAATGCGAGCAAGGGATGGTTGTCCTCTCTGTTATTGGCTGCCGGATGCTTATGCGGAGCATTTGTGTTTTATAAAAAGAAGTAAATCACTTCAATTTTAACAAGGTAATATATGAAAATCAAAAAACGAATCAAACCTTCATTTCTTTATCATGTGGAAAGTTTTATATTTATACGTTATAATCAACTATCAAGATAAGATTTCACATTGTGCAACGGTTCGTTGCGGAAATTCCTTTGGTTGTTGGTAGACCGCAACGATAGTTTATGTTATAATTTTTTCACATCACAAGACGGAGGTACTCTTATGACATTAGGTAAAACACTTGCAAGCTTACGAAAGGCTAAAGGTTTATCGCAAGAACAGCTATCGGAAGAGCTTGGACTTACAAGACAAACAATTTCCAAATGGGAACTTAATCAATCAACCCCGGACATCAATTATCTTATCCAATTAAGTGATTTCTTTGGCGTATCTACAGATTATTTGATTAAAGGCAAAAAGGAAGATACAATCACAGTTTCCGATAACATCGACCAAGAATCCCCCAATGACACTGTTGTTGAAACCGCATCAAGTGGATCAAACATATATAAGTATTGTATTTTATCGGCTGCGGCACTTATGCTATCATCTTTGATAGGAATTAGTGCATTTGTAATTTGTTCAGCGTTAAACCCATGGATCGTTGTCTTTGATGACATGGAATTTAAAGGAGTATTAGGATATCTGCTTGGAACCAAAACACTTTGGTTTTTTATTATACTATCCATTTTATTTATTGCAGGATTTATTATTTCCATATACAGTATTATTAAAATCTCAAAAAAGAAATAATCAAATTTAATTTCATCAAAATAAATTATAAAAAGAATATCAAATAAAAGTCACAACGCACAAATAAAGAAAATTTATACTGCCATTTCAAAAAGGCAACGTTTCAACACATCCATTACAATAAAAATCACCGAGATTTGCATCAACATGCACCTCGGTGATTTTTTATTTCATTCAATATCCAGCTTTGGCGGAACGTCAATTTCATCAGAAACGTATTTTCCGTTTTTCTTCCTTTGACGAACACACTCTGTCAGAAGATACTCAATTTGTCCATTCACAGACCGAAAATCATCTTCAGCCCAAGAAGCTATAGCCTCGTATAACTTTGGTGACAATCGCAACGGAACTTGTTTTTTTGCTTTATCGTCCATAACGTACCTTTAGTATAAGCTTCCTGAATTAACGATAGGCTGTGCATCCTTGTTTCCACAAAGTACAACCAGAAGATTTGAAACCATAGCAGCTTTTCTTTCTTCATCGAGATTAACAATATCTTTCTCGTTAAGTCTTTCAAGTGCCATTTCTACCATGCCAACAGCGCCATCTACTATGAGTTTTCTTGCATCTACAATAGCAGCAGCCTGTTGACGTTGGAGCATAGCCGCAGCTATCTCTTGAGCGTAAGCAAGATATGTTATTCTCGCTTCAATAATCTCCAATCCCGCCTCATGAACACGCTTTTGTATTTCGTCTTTTATTCTTTGAGCAACGACTTCACTACTCCCTCTCAAGCTTCCTTCATCGGCAATTCCATCTCCTGTGGTATCTACGTTAGCTGAAACATCATAGGGATATATACGAACGATATTTCTCAAAGCGCTATCACATTGAAGGGATAAAAATTCTTTGTAATTATCAACGCAAAACACCGCTTTTGCAGTATCTACCACACGCCAAGTTACAGCAATTCCGATTTCTATGGGATTTCCCAAACAATCATTTACCTTTTGCTTATTATTACTGAGTGTCATTATTTTAAGAGATATTTTTTTATCTTCAATTTCTATTTGTTGCGCCTGTGCCGCCGCAAAAGCATTATTTTTCACGTCACCGCTTTGATTAAGCTTTGTTTTAGAAGCAGGATTAAAAGAAGTGCAAAAAGGGTTTACAAAATAAAAGCCTTCTTTTTTCAAAGTGCCTTTATATTTACCAAAAAGTGTAAGAACTCGTGCTTCTTGCGGCTTTATGGTTTTCAAACCGATAAAGAAAATCCAGCCCAAAGAGCAATAAATTATACCGCATGCCATAATCGGAACAATTTCATATATTCCACCAACAACAACAGCACCAATACCCGCAGCATACGCCAAAAGCATCAAGCATAATGCCAAAAGCCCGTTTTCTTTCAACTGTAGATTTTTCTCTACAATGTTTTGAGTTTCATTTTTCATTTCAAAATCTCCTTCGTTTCTTTTTGATATCAAAATGATATCATATATTTCTGCGTTTGTCAATACCCTTTTTCAAAAATAAAAAGGCGACAGCACAAACCGTCGCCTTACAAAAATTCATTTCATTTCTTATTTATTGATCGCTCTTCTTCTAAAAGAGATAATCAAGGCTGATGCCATCAAAGAAACCAAAGATACAATAAAGAATATTGCTGTTCCATTATCTCCGGGTTTAGCATCTTCCTCGGGAAATTCGGAAGAATCCTCGGGAAGTTCAGAGGAATCCTCGGGAAATTCAGAGGAATCTTCGGAAAGTTCAGAAGAATCATCAAAAACATCAGAGGAAGACTGTTCGTTTGAAACTTCAGTCCACTTTCCATAGACCGTTATATTTGATGTGATAGCATTATCAAAGCCAAATTCAACAGTAAATTCTTCATCCACATACCAGCCTTCAAAAACAAAGCCTTCTTTTTCGGTTATGAGATAATCAGAAAAATCGTCAAAATCGAACATTTCACAATATATATCGTTTATGGATTCATTAGCAGGAACGGTAACAGAAAGACTTCTTTCCGCATCATTAATTTTAACCTTGTAAATCAAAGGTGTAATTTCAGCTTTTGAAACGATTGTTCCCTCTTTATCCTGAACCGTAAACTCTCCGCTCTCAACGTTAGCAATAGCTGCATCTTCAGGAAGTGATATAGTTAACTTATCACTAATTTCAATGCCTTTATCTGCAACAATTGCAACACCGCTTTCAGAATTCAATCTGACTTCAGTACCTTGGAAACCATAACCGTAGGTATTTAAAAGAATTTCATCACAGTAAATAACAACATATCCGCCAAATTCACGGTTGTTTACATAGTCCGATTTAACAACCAATGCATCCCCATCTGTAACATCGCCTTTGCATTCTTTAGCCGTAAATCTGATATTTCCACCATCTGTAGCGAAATTTCCGCCGGAAATAAATGCACCATTGCTACGAGCAAGACTTCCGTCAATTTCAGAATCCGTCAAGGCAACTCCGCCCTCAAAATCAATATATGATTCCGTTACAAAAGCGCCAAGCTCGCAAAACTCTAAATATGCGCCAAGGCTCAAAGAGCTTTCTGTTGAATTAACATCGCTTCCTCTTCCTGTAATCCCACCGTCACGAACGAGAACGCTCTTAACAGAATCATCCAATCCAAAAACAGTAACGCCAATACTTGCAGCAGATCTTGGTGTTCCTGTTATCGTTCCGCCAACGCCGGCAAGGTAACCCTCGTCTTTAAGCTCTATACCGCCAAACGAAAGCACACCCATAGATACAGCATTGATTCCGCTACCTCCGGCAATGTCACCGCTTTGAGATTGTACGGAAGCACCGGAAACTGTAATTTTTCCGACCGAAAAAACACCAACACTTTGAATATCGCTCTCGACATCTTCAGTAAGCGAAAAAGCTCCATTGCGAATGATAATATCATCTCCGTAGAAATTTACATCACCCATAACCAAAATTCCGCAGTTTCCTGTTCCTTCTGCAAGAATATTCATGGCGTTATTGCCTTCAAGATAAATATCTATGCTTCCTGTAGCATAAATACCAACTATCGTTCCGTCAACTTCCCCACCCTTTAAAGATGCCTCTTTCAAAGTAAGAGCATTCTTTTCAAAATCGAAGGATACTTTTCCGTCGCCGAGAACGTCTGACGAGTTGGATTCAGTAACCTGAATTCCGTCTACATAGACAACAACTATCTCTTCTTCAGCAAAAGCTGAAAACGATGCAGTTACCATTATTCCTATAATCATAATCAATGATAAAAACACCGACAATCCTTTGAAAACAACGCCTTTAGTTTTCATAAATAATTTTCCTCCGTTTTCAATTTTATAAAACAAACTATGTAAACAATTTGTTTATCTCTTTCCGCTATTATACAATAATTAAATTAATTTTTCAATAGTTTTTTCAACATTTAATAATCTTTAAAATAATTTCAAGTCAACAGACAACTTTTTCAGGCAATTTTAAAAAAATTTCCGCCTTGAATCTTTTAAGACTCAAGGCGGAATAAATTGTTCCATTTTACCCAAAAATACAATTCACCATTTCAATTAATCAAGAAGATTGTATGTTCCAAGAAAATGGGATTTAATTCTTACGTAGTCTGTAGCATCAATACTGCTTCCGCCATCAATGTCAGCAGCAGCCTCTTCAACAGAGCTCAATGACGAATTATTAAGGAACGTTGCTTTTATTCTCAAATAATCCGTAGCATCAATAATCGCGTTTCCGTCAATATCACCGAGAACGATAACAGTTACAGAATCAATAACAATAGAGCCGGAATAAAGCTTAATAACTGCACCTGTACCTACAGCGGTAGAGCCGCCAATTTCCGTACCGGACTTATTGAATGCTTTCAATCCTTTGTTTTCAAGATGAGATACCAAAGCATCAACAGTTGTTTCTTCTTTAACGTTTTTAAGAAGCGTTCCGCTTAATTCATAATTTGAAGAAGGAACAAGTGTTATTTCTTTTTCAGAGGTGTCACCGCCAACAGAGCTTGAGGTATCATCTTCATCTGTTGAAGGAGCACCGCCAACGTTCACGTAAGGAACTTCATAGCTTACTGTGTTTCCCGAACAGTCAACAGCATAAATATGTGTTATATACGTTCCTGTTTCATTGTTATGGTCAGAAGCTTTTACTTCAAAGGTGAAATAATCGCCATTTCTCGTTCCAAGTTGAGTATACATAAAATAATCAGCAAGGTCATCTTGACCATTATTAGCAGTCCACGTGGGGAAAGCCACCTTGTGAACGTCCCAGTCATCAGTTGCTTTACAAGTTACTGTGTATCCCAAAGAAGATACTTTAGTAACTTTCACATCGGTAATAACAGGATTTTGATTATCGTTTCTGACGTTAATTTTATTAATTTCATAACAAGTAGTATTTCCGCCTCTGTCCAATGCATAAATATGAGTATTATATTCTCCCGTTTCATAATTATGTGCAGATGCATTAACTCTGAACGAGAACATGTCACCATTTCTTGTTCCAAGTTGAGTAGTCATGAAATAAGCAGGAAGGTCATCCTGTCCGTTTTTGGAAGTCCAAGTGGGGAATGATACTCTATCAATGTAGAAATCGTCTTTTACTATACAGTTAATAGTATATCCCGAAGCAGATACTTCTGTAATGCTAATGTCGGAAATAACGGGATTTGTTGTGTCTTTTTCAGTTGCGGAAAGCAAGCAGAACCAGTCAAGGCAAAGTCTTCCCGTTGCAAGCTGAGCAGGAGTTACCCAAACGTCACCACCATTATAGTTAGTTCCGCGAGCATCACTGGGAGAAGATTCATAAAGATGATATTTACCTCCCTCGTAACCTACAATAGCAATAAAATGTCCGGGAACATGTCCAATAGCAACACCACCGTTTGATACGTGATTTCTGAGCGTTGCGCTATATGAGCCGTCCCACCAGCCTTCGTTGTCGCTACCGCAATCAACGGTAAATCCATATTTACTACCATATTTTGCTTGAACTTTTGGGTAAAGAGCAAGTCTATATGTACCGTCACCGCCATAAGTTACGTTAAACGAGCCAATATCGTGTGCCCATTCTGCAACTTCAATAACGTCCATAGTCTTACCTGTAAGATAACCTACACAGTTTACCAATGAAAAAATACCACAGCCCGTACCGGAAAGCGAGCCTCCATTAACGTAATAAGATGCCCAACGAGGCTCATGCTGTATCATACAACCTGTGTAATCACCTGCACTAACTTCGCTTGTTGTTGCAGGAATCAACATTACAACGAAAAGCAAAGCAAGCAAGCCCGAGAAAGCTCTTTTTAAAATAGCTTTTTTCATGTTTATTACCTCTCATTCTTTAATTTGACTATTTTAACCAAAAATATAGTACCACATTTTCATTTTATTGTCAATATTAATAATTTGAAATGATAATATCGTTTGTAAAAAATTTATGTCCGTACTCTATTTAAAATTTGAATTTCCACAAATCAAACATCCAATGCCCAATTTTCCCAAAACAACAGATAATTGCTAAAACAATAAAGCACACATTGAAGCCCAACGTGTGCCCGATAAAGAATGAAGAAGCTATGGTTAATATCTTCATTCATATTCAACTTTATAAAGGATAAAAGCTCTCAAAATATGCTAATCTATCTTTTTTATCGATTTTATTAATGGCTCACCTCGGACACAAACACCAATTATATATCTCCTTTCAGTAAATATATTGGAGTTGAACTCTATTGTCAATGCATATTCAGGTCCATCGTTCAATAGTAGGTCTTTTAAATACTTTATACTCTTTTGGCTATTCATAACAATCTTTCCCTTTTCTTCCAAAGCACAAATATATTTTTAGCCTTGAGGATGAAGTTCGTTTGGAGTACGTGTATGCAATTTATTATTTTTTTTCCGATGATATTGCTTTATCTTCTCATCCAAATCATCAAAAAGCCTCTTTTCATCCACATAATCAATATTCATATCACAAGGAATTTTTCGGGACAGCCTTCCACTATCCTTTTGGCTGACAGCCAAAATATGATAATGCCCCAACCTATATTCATACGCTGTGAAAAAAAGCCACCTTGTTTTCAGAAAAAGCATAAAACAATTGAGTAAAAAAAGGAGTGACGTATTTTTTCTTGCCGAATATAAAAACGATTTTTTTATATTCATTCCATTCTGACTGCATAATTTTCACGCCATCAAGTTCAACATCTGCACCCAACGGATAGGAGCCAAAATAATTCACTTTTATAAACATTGCAAGCCTCATGCTCATCTCTGCCTGACGGTATATATACTTTAATTAGATTTAGAAGATTGTGTAATTGAATTATTGCATATTAAATTACAACAAATCGACTTACAATATGTTAATTTACAATAAAATTTATTTTTTTGTAATAATGACAGAAGCATTTTCCGAATCAAATTCTATATAAACAGGATATTTGATAAAAACATTAAACAGGCTTAATAACGTATTATTATCAACAATCAGTTCACCGTCAACAACATCACAAATGTAGTTTTGGCTTCCCGGAGCGGGAAGTAAATAATTACAATTTTCTCCATCACGAACAAGCGTTTTTTCAGGTATAGAAATTATGTATTTTTCGTCATTGCAATAAAATGATACAACACTTTCATTATCCCACGTTAGTACAAAGCCCAAAGCGGACAAAACATCACAGACAGATACTGCTGCATATTCATAATACACAATTGTATTGCTCGTTATCGTTGTTCCCTCAACAATGAGCATCCCTTTCTCGCCATTCGATTCGCTTATAGAGCAAGAAACAAAGGTTAATAAAACTCCTGCCGCAAGAATGAGAACAATCATTTTTTTCATAAAAACTCCTATGTATCTATATCGTGTTATATAAAATATACCACATATATAGTAAAATTGCAATATTAAAAAAACTTCTTCCAAGATGCACCCTATAAACAGGATTATATCATAATCATTGCAAAGAACTGATACCCAATGGTATCCGCGACAGTTAAACGTTAGTGAGGTATTCGCTCTCGCCTGCGGGCTCGGTCAGGGTTGGCTCTGACTTGCCCCCGGCAAGTCATTCACTACCAACCCGTTCGAATCCCTCCTCCGTTCTCATGCAAAAAAAGAACTGATACCCAATGGTATCAGTTCTTTTTTTGGCGGAGGAGGAGGGATTCGAACCCTCG
>JAZRPU010000025.1:0-12161 GCA_045649365.1 Eubacteriales bacterium
CATTAACCGTGCTTCCATATCCCTCTCTTGCTTCGTCAACGGAGTTGGAAAGAATTTCAAAGAAAGAATGTTGACAGCCCTCAAGCCCGTCCGACCCGAAAATAACCGCGGGGCGCTTTCTCACACGATCTGCACCCTTTAAAGCCACTATAGTCTGGTCATTATAAACTGCTTTTTTATTAGACACTTTTATTCCTCCGAGAATTATAATTCAAAAAGGTAAACTCAAAATTAATGCCAAATACAAAAGTTACTTACGGTTGATAAAATCCGACCTTTCTGTAAACCTTTGAAAGTGTTTTTCTCGCAGCCGCGTATGCGGTTTCTGCATTTTTAATCATAAGATTATCGAGGAAAGCTTTATCGTCCATATACATTTTGAACTTATCCTGTATTCCTTTAAGAGAATCTGCAACGGTTTCACCAACGGCTTCTTTGAAAACACCGTATCCAACGCCTGCAAATTCTTTTTCAGCTTCTTCAGGGGTTTTTCCGCTGAAGGCTGTATATATGTTAAGAAGGTTATTTATTCCGTCTTTTCCTTCACCATAGCAAACTACAGTATCAGAATCTGTTACAGCTCTTTTTATTTTTTTGATTATCTCATCCCTTGTATCGAGAATACCAACGCTTCCGCCCGAAAAATCTGATTTGCTCATTTTTTTAGTGGGATCGGCAAGCGACATGATTTTCGCTGTAGTTTTAGGAATATATGGTTCGGGAGTAGCAAACGTAGGACTATAAACCGTGTTAAAACGGTTAGCAATGTCACGCGCCAATTCTATATGCTGCTTCTGGTCTTGTCCTGTAGGAACAAGATCCGTTTGATAAAGCAAAATGTCTGCCGCCATAAGAACCGGATATGTGAAAAGTCCCGCATTTATGTTATCGCTGTGCAAACGGCTCTTATCTTTAAATTGAGTCATTCTTGAAAGCTCGCCAAACATTGTGTAGCAGTTAAGCACCCAAGCAAGTTCTGCATGAGCAGGAACGTGGCTTTGAACGAACATAACGTTTTTATCAGGATCAATTCCAGCGGCAAGATATATTGCCAAAACCTCTCTCGTTCTCTTTCTCAAATCAGCAGGGACTTGTCTTACAGTTATTGCATGAAGGTCAACAACACAAAAATAGCAATAATATTCATTCTGAAGGTCTATCCAGTTTCTTACCGCTCCGATGTAATTTCCTATGGTAAGGTTACCTGAAGGCTGAATACCTGAAAATATTACTTTCTTTTTTTCAGGTTGAGGTGCAACGTTGATATTTTCCATAATTAAACATACCTTTCAAGAAGCTTTCCAAGTCTTTCAACACCCAAAACAATCTGTTCGTCAGAGGGGGTTGAATAATTCATTCGGAACGAAGAGCTCTTATCACCCTGAACAGGCGTAAATGCTGTACCCGAAACTACCGCTACCTTTTCCTTAACGCCCTCTTTGGCAAATAAATCCGCATCGTATTTTTCGGGCATTGTTACCCAGATAAATAATCCACCGTCAGGTCTTGTGTACTTGATATGTTTAGGGAAATGTTCATCCATCTTTGAAAGCATGAGAGAACATTTGTCACGATAAAGCTGTCTTATTCCTTTAATATGGTCATCAAGTCCGAATTTAGAAATAAAATCAGATGCAAGAAGCTGGAAGAAAATATTTGTGTGAACGTCATTAACCTGTTTTGCCACAACAACCTTTTGGATAATATCGCTTCTGCCACAAAGAAAGCCGATTCTCATCCCCGCTGAAAGCACCTTAGAGAAAGAAGAACAATAAACAACAACACCATTTTTATCAAGAGATTTCATAGTAGGAACATCTTCACCGGAAAATCTCAATTCACCGTATGGATTGTCTTCAAGAATAATTACTCCATATTTTTCCGCAAGGGCAATTACAGCCTTTCTTTTCTCAAGAGATGCTGTAATACCGCCAGGGTTGTGGAAAGTAGGAATAGTATATATCATTTTAACGTTTTTATTTTCAGCAAGAATCTTTTCAAGCTGAACAAGATTCATTCCGTCCTCTTCCAAATCAACGCCTCTAATATCCGCATTATATGCTCTGAAAGCGTTGAGCGCACCAATAAAAGAGGGGTTTTCCGTAATAATAATATCTCCTTCATTGCAAAGGACTTTTGCAGTAAGGTCAATACCCTGCTGTCCGCCTGTCGTAATGATAGTAGTCATACCATCCATGTTAATGTTGAATTTGTTTTTCAAACGTTCTTCAACCTGTTCTCTCAATGCAGGATATCCTTCAGTTATGCTATACTGCAAAGCGGCAGTGGCTCTATTTGCGAAAATATCTTTTGAAATTTCTTTCATCTGTTCAACAGGAAAAGAAAGAGGTGAAGGATTTCCCGCAGCAAAGGATATCATTTCAGGGTCAGAAAGAGATTTAAAAATTTCTCTTATAGCGGATGGCTTAAGTCCGCTCACTTTATTTGAAAAAGCTATATCAGCGTTCATTAACGAACCAACGTTATCAAAATTCACAAAGCTACTCATAGCAAAAACACCTTTCCTTAAAATGTTGCATATTTAAACAAACTAATTATAACCCATTTTTTGTAAAAAGTCAAGGGATATATAATTTGAAGTCAGAAGTAATGGGAAAATAGTAAATTTCCAAAATTAATTCACAAATCAATTCAATATTTGAAAATTTTCCAAAACTTTTTTGTCCAGCTTCTTGCAAACCACAAAAGATGTGATATAATATACTCAATATTTTATGCTAAACCATACATCTTTTATAGTATGTCTGCGACTTTAATCACGCTGACGCTTGCTGTTTCGACTATGATAGCCATTTTTTTGTGATACTGGAAATCCGGAATCAATAAAGACAAATGCGTTTTTCAAAAATATTATTACCACGCGAACAAAACAACTAATGAAGACATTTGTGTATTAAGGAGGTTTCTTATGAAAAAAATTTTCGCTTTACTTTTGTGTCTTTTAATGACTCTTTCTCTCGTCGCATGCGATGGCGATGAAAATTCCGATGCAGGAAACAGTTCCGCTGGCTCAATTGCTCCAAGTACATCTCATGACGAAAGCAATTTGTATGAGTCCACCTCAGACGAATCAGCCGCAGACGAATCAATCGCAAACGAATCAACCGCAAACGAATCAACTGAAGACGGTACTGAATCAAGTGAATCTGTTGCAGAAGACACTATTCGTCCAAACGGAGAATTGCCCAAGAACAAAAAAGATTTAACCCGCGCTGAAATGAATCATTATATCGGTAAAGTTATGCAGGCAATTATTACCCTTGACGTGGAAACAATGAAGGAATATGCCAATGAAAATAGTGAACGTATGATTCGTTCTGTCAAGGAAGATGACACGTATCGTTTGGTTTGGGAAAAGACCATTGGCAAGTCTATCTATTTGGAAGAAAGCCATAGGCTTGTGTACAAAGACCCAAATTTTATATTTGCAAGCTGGTTAACGGACGTTTATAAAAACGGTGAAACCCTTAGAGCACGCACCAAGGACTACTCAGAAGAGGAAATCATTGCTATTCTTGACAAATATATTGACAGCGCCCCCTACGTTACTGATGACCTTGATATCGAAGATAACTTTGATATCGACATTGAAGAAGGTAAGATTATCATCGATTGCAGAGATTGTTTTAATGAAACCCCTTGGTACTCCTTGAATGACGTCTCTGTTCCGCATCCAATATCACGCGATAGTGAAGACTTGGCACGTTTGGCATTTGGTGAAATTTGTGAAGTTGCCCTTGGTTTTGATTACATCAAAAACCACAATTTCACCATTTGGGAGGCATTTGTTACCGCAGACTTGGACACTATTGCAGCTGCATTCGATAAGGCTCCCTATGGTATGAACGCAGAAATCACTGATGAAACCAATCAGTTATACGAGCGTGTCTATCAGACCTATTACAAGGATGATGAAAGACGTGCAAAAATTCAGAAGTGGATGGATGAGAATGTAATAATTCTGCGCGACCTGAGTAGTGTCTTTTTTTATATTCCCGCAGAGATGACTAAAACTTATCCATACTACACCTTCACTGATGCCGAAAAAGAGCAAATCAAGGATATGAATCTGTATATTTGCCCTACTGTTCATTCACTTCAATCCGACAGAATCGATGAATTCAACCCGTTTTTTGAAATCATTGAGCAGATGGTTACCTTTGGTGAACTCGAATGGCTCTTCTAATCATATCCTGATTAACAAAAAGCTTTTTGAGAGTCTACCATTTTTAATTACTGATAAGCCCGCCTTTTCAGGCGGGTTTTATTCATATAAAATGAAATTGTAAAGAAATTGTGCAAGAAATGCATCCCCCTCTTCCAGAGGATGAATGCAATCTTTTTTATATTCTTAACCGCAGCGGTGAGTAGGCCTCATTCAGAAACTTTTTCGTTTCCGTGCATATAGCAATAGCATGACCTATGCAGTTCTTTTAATCCTATAAAGCTACATTCAATTACAAAAAAGCTCCTTAAACTTGCATAAAAAAACCGCTGACTTTTTTACTTTGTCAGCGGTTTGAAGCGATACGATTTTTCATATCGTTTGGCTTGTATAATCAACGTTTTTATTTTGTCATATTATATTTACGTTTTATTTTCTTTGAAGTTGTTTTTTCGAATTCAGTATCTCTTATTGTCAACTGTTTGATAGTCTTATAAGGAGGCTGTACTTCGTTGAAAGCATCGATACATTTTCTTACCTCCGCTTCAACGTCTGTTATTCCGTTTGCGGCAGCATAATCCATATTAGGGAATATTTCAGCGCCAAGACAAGCCTTTCCGTCAGCTCTTTGAACCTCGGAAACAACAACTTCTTTGATAATGGGGTAGTCAGTAAGAGCCTCTTCCACAGATTCGGGATAAACGTTTTCACCATTTTCCAAAACTATCATATTTTTGCATCTGCCTGTAATGAAAACAATTCCTCTTTCATCTATTTTTCCAATATCTCCTGTGTGGAACCAGCCATCAACAATAGCCTTATCTGTTTCCTCTTTGTTCTTGTAATAACCCATCATTACGTTATCGCCCTTAACGCAGATTTCGCCTTCACCCTTTTCGTTGGGGTTATCAATTCTTACCTCTGTTGTAGGAAGAGGAAGGCCAACGGAAGAGCAGTCGAAATATTCAGGGCGGTTAATTGAAACGAGAGGACCACATTCGGTAATACCGTAACCGATACAAAGGGTAATACCAATATCATTAAAAAATTCACAAATAGCAGGCTTCAAAGGTGCACCACCACAAATAAGACATTTAAGCTCACCACCAAAGGTTGCATGAATTTCTTTGAAAAGTGATTTACGAACGTCGATACCTATTTTAAGGAGCGCTCTGCTTATTTTTATACCTGTTTCAACAGTTTTACGTTTTCCGCCTTCATCAATTTTATCCCATATTCTTCTGTAGAAACTTTCAGCATAAAGAGGAACAATAAGCATTTCTGTAGGTCTTTGTTTTTTTAGGTTAGGAAGAAGCGTTCTCAATGATTCGTTAATCATTATTGAAAGACCTGCATGAAAAATAATAATCAATTCTGCTGTTGCTTCGTATGCATGGTGATAAGGAAGAACCGAAAGAGATCTTTCTGTTATCTTCAAAAGTCTTTGTCCATGATAAGCATTTGTAATAAGAACTTTTGAAGAATGCATAACACCCTTGCTCTTGCCTGTCGTTCCAGATGTGAACATTATCTGTTTAAGGCTGTCAATATCGTCATGATTAATTTCAAGGTATGTTTTATCTCCGTCATCAAGAAGCTTTCCGCCTGCTGTAACCATATCTTTAATGAAAAGCTTTCCTTCGGGAATTTCTTTAATATCATCAAGACGAATAAGAGTGGTTATTCCAAGCTTTTGAGCAATAGACTCAATTTTTTCTGCAACGGAAGATGCATAGAATACCGCTGCCACGTCACCTGTATGAAGAATGTATTCTGTATCATCAGGGGTCAAATCCTTATCAACGGGAATAACAACGCCTGCAGTATTGAGAACGGTCCAATAAGCAAGCACCCAGCTATAGCTGTTTTCACCAATAATTGCAATGTGGGCTTTTTTCAAATCCATTTTGCAAAGAGCTGTGCCAACAGAGTTAACCTGTCTTGCAAATTCTTTATAAGTAACACTTTTTTCCGTTCCTTTTTCACGATAAACAAAAGCTGTTCTTTCAGCAAATCTTTCTGTTGTATCATCAAAAAGCTGTCTGAGATTTTCCACCTTTCTTACTTCATAAAGAGGATAATTTTTCTTTTTGTTCTTGTACATTATGAATTTCCTTTCAAATTCAAGCATTTATATTTTTTTATTATCAAAAAAGAATACCTCCTCATATCATGATAACGAAAACTAATATCACGAGAGGAATTAATTATGGGCACAAACGATTTTTTAAACGAAACTTCTATATTACTTCCCACCCGCGCCGCGTCATCCGGAGCGGCAGTAAATAAAACTGAATACATAGTAGTAGACGGAATGACACCATTCGTATACGTTTTTTCTTTTTGCGGCTCATTCAAAGGTGCGCTTCCCACGTTAAGACCATATAAAAAGCTGGTTTACAGCATGGAAACCGATTCTTATTATGCATTAGGCAGTGGATGCGACGGAAACATTTACACGCTGAACTGCAGATTTGAGGAAACGGACAAATACCATTCGGAATGCAACACGTCTATTCTGGATATTTCATTATTTGAGAATACACAATGTTCAGAGGAATTGATTCTCACTTCTCCTCACAGCGTAAGCGCATTCACAAAAAGAGGAAGTCGGATTTCAGAAATCAGAAGCAATTCCAAAAACGTTTTTTTCACCACGTTTGTTAAAACCAATACCGCATCAGCAGAAGGCTTTTCAAAAGGCGGGGACGAATATGTCAAATTGATTGTAGGCTGTGAAGAAAACTATATACTCATTCCACACTGTGTTTCGCTCAAAAATCTCTTTACAACAGACGGAGGAGGTATATATGGTTTTTTCAGTAAAAACTATACAAATAACTTTATTGTTCCCATATACGAAAACGAAACCGTAAATTCTGCTTTTTTCCACAAGTCTATCAAGGGATAACCGCCATTATAAAAGTTTTTTGTTCAATTCACCGTGAATAATTCACATTGAACTTTTCTAGCTTTTGGGAATCCACATTTTGTAAGCAAAAAATTTAAAGAAAATATATAAAAAATACCAAAAAGGGACTTCGTTTGTTAACAGTTCAGAAACATGCATTTGGTAACATAGGATGAATTTTACATAAACATCGTACTTTTCCCCTCTGAAATGTGTGCGATTTCTACAAATTACAAATTAAAGGATATATATTCACCATGGAAAAAAGTATCAACTTTTCATCAAACGCAATCTCAATATTTGGAAGAACGGAAACTGAAAACGATTCTCTTTTTCTTGGATGGCCCGGAAGTGGTTTTTGTTTTTCTTTTTTTGGCACAGAAGTAAGAATCAAGTTTGGAAAATTCGACTCTGAAAGACATTTCTATTTTCAGATAGCTATCGACAAATCAAAGCAAACTCATTGTGTAAGCGCAAGCGACCAAATCATCGTCATCAGGGGCTTGACTCAAACAAATCACCAGATAAAAGTTACCAAAATAACCGAATGCCTTCAAAAAGTAGAAATAAAAGAGATAACAGTTTGTGGGGACAATCCCGAAGTTGAAGCATGCTCCCCATTCTCCTCATTGAAATTTGAATTCATAGGCGATTCTTTAACAGCAGGATTTGGAAACATGTCTGAGCCTGATGCAGGAATATATCGCGCTTCGGAACAAGATCTTACTTTTGGATATTCATACCTAACAGCGTCAAAATTCAACGCTGACGGAAGATACATCTGCTGTTCGGGGAAAGGCATTTTCAACAATTGGGATGGGTCAAAAGAAAACAGAATAACAGATTTCTATGATAAAACATTCATCGGAGAAACAACGCTTCACTCATTCAAAGAGTGGCAACCCGACGTTATCTTTCTTAACGCGGGAACAAACGATATAACAGCAAAAACAGACCCTGCGGATTTTAAACCCGCATATATTGAGTTTGTCAAAAAGATTCACAGCGTAAACCCCGATGCGTTTATGTTTTTCATTCACGGAATGACAACGGGAGCTTATGCTTCCGCATTTGATGAAATAGAAGAAGAGTTAAAAATTATTTCGGAAAATTCCTCGTTAAGATTTGAATTTATAAAATTCAACCCTATTTCTTCTGAACTTTACGGAGCTTTAGGACACCCCAACAGCAAAGCTCACGCTCATTTCGCGAGAGAGCTTATCAAAAGCGTTAAAAAAGTTATCAGAAAATAATTTTCAGAAAACAAATATATTTATGAAATGATGCAAAATAATTGCATCATTTCATTTTTTATACCTATTGCATATAATTAGCAAAAACGAAAAGTCCGAGAACAGAAACAAAAACTATAAAAGGTGCATTTGAAAAAGCACAAGCCGCCGCTTTTTTAGAGAGGAGATACTCGCTTTTTCTAATTTTAACCTTTTTCATTGCCAAATAAATAATAAACAAAATCATTCCTATGATTGCGAGAATACATTCCGCACCGGACAAAGCGTAGATAATCATATTATTATCTTCATAGAGTGAATAAAAATATGGAACGATAACGCCAAATATAGCATTGACAGTTGCATGAAGCAAAACACAACGGATATAGCTTCCCGTTTTGACATATATATAAGCTAAAAGAAGTCCTGCTCCAAAAGCGTAGAAAAGCTGGTTAAAATTAGCATGAAACAAAGCAAAGGTTATTCCCGAAAACATTATAGCGGCGCCTTCACCATATTTTGCCGTTCTGTCAAGAATAAATTTTCTGAAAATAAGCTCCTCGCCAAAGGGAGCGATAACAACAAAAAACAATATCTGTACAGGAAGCGACATAGAATTAGAAACCGCTGTTAAAGAGTCATCAATCTTAACTTGGAAAATCGCCTGCATTATCTGATCTACTAAATTTCCGATTATTGCACCCACCAACATAAAAAAGCACGCGATAAAGAAAGACGACAAGGAATTTGCAAACCCGAATTTTTGCTTTTTAGGTTTTTCACCCTTAACCTTACTCATAAAAAACATCAACGCCCAAATAGAAACGCCATATAAGGGGACGTCGGAAAGGAAAAGATAAAACCACCCCTCATTAATCATATCAGGAGAAACCATCGCGGCGACAAAAGACATGACAGTTTGTGAAAAAAGCATCACAACGAAGAAAATGCAAAGTCCCAAACCAACGAGAGTATACGTTTTAAAAAGATTTTTACTGTTAGCCCTTGCAATGTTTTCTTTCATTTCGTTTATATAATTATCGCTGTTATAGTTACTATTTTGATAGTTGTTTCCGTTATATCCGTTATAATTGTTATTGAAGTTGTTACTTCCGTTATAGTTATTATTAAAATTATCGTTTCCGTTGTAGTTATTCAAAACTTTCCCTCCTCTAAAGGTAAGTAGTTTTACACATAAAACACATCAAAACAATCCACAGTAATCATGAATCTCTTATTATTATACGATATTTTGCTAAAAATTTCAATAGTTTTGTAAGACTTTTCCCTTTGCTCTTTGAAACTTTTTTGGGAACGCTTTGTTTGGCACACGGTGTGCTGTTCATATTTTTTTCTTTTTTTGGATTTTTGCTTGACTTTTTGTTACAAAAGTCATATAATGATAGTTGAAATATTATTTTGAGCCTTGGCAGATTTTTACAGCATTTTAATAGAAATTCCCGACAAAGAAATTATTTTTTCTTTTATTTTCAACTTTATTTTCAATTTATAATAGTTTGTTACAGTTAAAGCGTGGAAAAGATGAAAATATTATATTGTGTTCTATATTTGACGTTAATAGGTATTGCCTCAAACTTTATTGGCGATACTTTCAAAAGAGAAAGCTTTAAAATTTGCCGTTTCCCCTTTGCACCTTTTCCCTTTGAAAAGGACGGGAAGTTTTACGAGATGTTCAAAATAAGAAAATGGAAGGACATCCTTCCCGATATGAGCAAAATGCGTAGCTCAATGGTGAAGAAAAAAATTACAAAATACAGAGATGCATCTCATTTTCTCACACTTGCACGGGAAGCGTGTGTTGCAGAAGTGATTCATTTTTCCCTCATCGTTTTTGCAATCCCTTGCTTTTTCATTGGCGGAAAGCTATGGGGGGCTGTTTGCTTTATCGTATGGGCAATAGGAAATCTTCCGTTTATCATGATACAGCGTTATAACAGAGCAAGGCTGATTCTTTTATTAAATAGAATCGACCGTTATAACAGTAAATAAATAAACTAAAGGATAGAACGCTTAACAAAGCATTACGAACACTTTAAATAATGAAGGTATTGATATTAACTTGTAATACAGGAGAAGGACACAATCAGACTGCTAAAGCAATTATTGATGAATTCGTTCTTTTAGGTCATGAATGCAATGCTGTTGATTCTCTTAATTTTCTCTCCGAAAAAAAATCAAAATTCCTTTGCAATTGGCACTTAAGACTTTACAGACACATGCCACGCACCGCTTCCATTGGGTATTCTCTTATCGACAAAGATCAAAAACCATTGGAAAAGCAAGGAAGATGGCTTTACAATTTCTTTGCAAAGGGAGCTGATAAGCTGAACGATTTGATTGTTTCTCATGGCTACGATACAATAATATCAGTTCACCCTTTTTCAGCAGTTATAATCGCAGGCTTTCAACAAAAATATAAAAACACCAAAGTAAGAACCGCTTTTGTGGCAACGGACTATACTTGCAGTCCAGGAGCTGCAGCAGGAGATATAGAAACTTATTTCATTCCTCACGAATCCTTAAGAAAAGATTTTATCAAAAGAGGAATTAAAAACGAAAAGATAATCTCAATTCACGGAATTCCCGTAAAAAAAGATTTTTTTGCCGCACCTTCTAAAGAAGAAGCAAAAAAGTCAATAGGACTTTCAGCCGACAAAAAAGTTGTGCTTCTTACATGCGGAAGCATGGGATGTGGACCCATATCAAAGCTCACCTTAAAGCTTTCAAAAGCATTACCCACTGACACAAGACTTTTTGTAGTATGTGGCACGAACAAATCCTTGCTTAAAAAGCTTTCCCGTAAAGCTCTCCCCAAAAACGTTACCGTTATGGGATATACTGATAAAATGCTGTATTACTCCGCCGCAGCAGACGTTTATATAACAAAACCAGGGGGGATAAGCTCAACAGAAGCCGCAGTTCTTGGCGTTCCAACAATTTTTGTTAACGCTGTTGGAGGGTGCGAAACCTACAATTGCAATTTCTTTGTTAATCAAGGGTGCGCAAAAACAGCAACAAAATTAGATGAATTTGTAAAATTGACCTTGTCGGTTATTCAAGGTGATGAAAGCATTTCCTTTCAATCTGCTGAGATAAAAAAGGAATTTTCCCAATGCTCCGCAAAAAGCATTGTGCAATATTATACGAATCAGGAAGCGACAAAACAATGAAAACCACAGACATCAAAAAGGAATTTACTTCCTCTACTTTTTTCACCATACCGAATATTTTATCTATAATTCGCTTGCTTATGATACCTTTTATCGTATGGTATTATTGTGTTGAAAAGGATTTAACTGTTGCCTTCATTCTTTTCACCATTTCCGCGTTTACCGACGTTGCCGACGGATTTATTGCAAGACGTTTTAATATGATAACAGATGCGGGAAAAATTCTCGATCCGATCGCAGACAAGCTCACTCAAGCCGCAGTTATTTTTTGTCTGTGTCTTACAATAAACAGCGTGGGAATGTGGGTTTTGCTTGGAGTTCTCGTTGTGAAAGAAATCGCTATGTTTGTAATGGGACTCGTTTCACTCAAAGCAGTTGATGAGATAAACGGAGCCAAATGGTTCGGGAAATTAAGCACAGTTGTTATTTTCCTCGTGGTTGGAATTAATTCATTGTTTGGAAATCTCCCCCCTGCTATTCACACTATAAGCATACTTATCGCTATTGGATTCATGACTTTATCTCTTATAAAATATGCTCTGTTTTACAGAAAGCTTATTTCCGAATACAAAAAAAATGAAAATGCCTCAAAAAAGTAAATGGGAAATCTCCCCTTTATCTTTCCTTTGGAGAAACAATGA
>JAZRPU010000026.1:0-4125 GCA_045649365.1 Eubacteriales bacterium
ATCCTTTCATCTGTTCCTGATAACGCATAATAAACAGGCCTCCTTAATTATATTTTTCGTAATTGAAATTTTTGCTGTCAAAAGATTTATATGCTTCCTCTAAGGTTGCATATGTATCCATATCATAATCATTATACACAGCTTCGATTTTTCCTTCAGAGGTAATCATCACGTTATAAGCAGGAGCAACCATATATACGGTTCCTCTTGAGAAATACCCCGTTTCCGTTCTTTTAACTATCGAAAGCACGTAGCTATTTGAATCTCTATACGATATACCATCCGGTTTTATTGTTGCGATGTAGCTTTCAACAATTGCCACGTCAACGTAATAAGTCTTTTTATTAAGTTCTTCCCAAAGCAGTTTATCAAGTTGTTCAACAACATCTTTTGTTAACTGCTCTTTTTTCGTAATATAATCATTGACATCATCAGGCACCGTAAATTCAAATGACATTTTGGGAATAACGAAGTTCTTTTCTGCAAGAAGTGTTAATGTCTGCTCTTTTGAATATGAATATCCGTTTATTTCTACAGAAATATTGAATTTATCTTTTTTTGAAAGCTTTTCATTAGTACAGCCATATGTAAGATGAGCAATTACTTTATTTTCATAAATTAACTCTAATCTGTTTTTCCACGAAGTGTCCGCTTTTAAGTATAAATCGTCACGCTGACAAGTAAAGTTTTCATCAAAGATAACTTTTGGCTT
This sequence comes from Eubacteriales bacterium, assembly GCA_045649365.1. GTDB lineage: Bacteria > Bacillota > Clostridia > Oscillospirales > CAG-382 > SIG653. The sequence goes on from JAZRPU010000026.1 coordinate 713, forward strand.
TATCGCCCCATTAGCACCTTCATATTGAATGTTTTCCTCTATAAAGGATGAAACGTCAAAAACTTCAGCTTCTTCTAATCCACTTACGGTAAACTCCATTTCAACAGCTTCAACAGTCAAGTCAATTGCTTCCGACATAGTCTCAAAAGTTACACCTTGCGCTGTTAACGTTTCGGGCAACGAGATGGCTACAGTGACTTTATCACCGTTAGACAAATTATAGTAATACCCTTTTAAATCTATCTCGATAGTTTTTGATAGTGTAATACCTTTTAATAATGAGCTTGGCAGATATTGATTTATGTACTCTGTGAATTTTTCGGCATCAACCTGTGTATCAATGGCAGCTTCATCAATTTTCAATTCTGCTTTACCAAAGCCGTTGAAGCCTGAAAATTCAACGGATACACAATCTTCAAGATTAAGCTTCGGTCTGAACACATTTCCGCTTTTACACGCAACAAGAGTAAAAATTGCGGATAATACAAGTAACGTTGCAACAGTTTTTTTGAGAATTTTTTTCATTTTTTCTTTCTCCTATGATTTATTATTTTTTAGCAATTTTCTTGCCTTACGCTAATAAGACGAATTGAAATGGCAAAAAGATTTAAAATTTAAAAAAATATTTTACTCTATTATTATATTTAATTGCTCCCCGCCATCAGCCTCAATAGCTAATTTATATAGTACACACAAATTTCCATTTTCATTGTAATAATACTTTGCTGAATTTTTGTAGTATTCCAAAGTTATAGTCATTTCCTCCATATACTGTGAATATATATGAGCGATACTTTCATCTTTTCTTTTTTCAGCATAATATTCTCTGATTCTCGCTTCAATTTTTGCTTGTATTTGCTCTTGAGGAATACCTGAATATGCTATAATCGCATCATTTTTTAATTTTTTGCCTGTTTCAAGGTCAAAATGATAATAAATTTTTTCGTCACCCTCAATATAACAAGCACTTGGCTCGGTAATAACAATTGTAAGTATAGGAACTGTGGTATTATTAGTAACCCATGCAGAATATGTATAATTTGCAACCTTAGGTGCCGTTTTTTTGTTCGTGGCGCTTTTAACGTTTTTAACTTTCTGGGAAATTTCACTATTAAAGGCATCAATATCTTCGGATTCTATATTTTTTATTACCGGCAATACATAGTTGCAACGCCAGTCTTTATCCCCGGAACACGAATCACAGCCGGGAAGATATCCTGCTCCGCTACTTTCAATAAATACAAAATTCTCTACCTTATATTCAGGTTTTGGTATAGGGGTTGGCTCAGGTGTGGCTGTAGGAGGATGCGTTGCGATTATAATAGCAGTCGGTTTGCTTGTATTTTCAAGAAATGCCGATTGTGTTGCTAAGGGTTTGTTGTTTTTTATGTTTTTTGAAATTAGGGTTGCACCTACTGTTGTTCCGCCAATAACAACCGCAGAACAAACGGTGATTGCTGTAATTTTTATTGCTGCAGTTATATTGCCTGCAGCACTTGTGCCTGCCGCAACTGCTATACCCGCTGGCGACATTGCAGTAGCACAAATAGCGGAGGAAGTGCTTTTTCCGTTTGAAAGCATCCATCGAAGGAATGGGAATATAGCCAAGCCTGATATACCATAGAGTTTTGTACCCTTTTTCTCCAACGCCTTAACTTCTTGCTCAATTTTTGCTTTTGCATATTTTAATCGACTTTTTACAGTAGGCAAAGGAGTGTTGGTTTTCTCTGCAATTTCATTAAGAGAAAAGCCCTCCATACATCTTAAAGCAACACATTCACGCTGTTCAGCAGGCAATGAATTTATAATATTCTGCATTATTGCCTTTGTTTCGGAATAGTCAAAACTCTCTTCGGGTTGAAAATCACGATTATCATTTTCTATGGAGGATTCAAAACTATATTCTTCATCCTCCGAATTAAGTTCCGAAAAGTTGACGTTTTTTCTTTTGCGAATGTAATCAATGGTCTTGTTTCTTGTCATCCTGTAAAGCCATGATTCAAAAGCATTCGGATTTTTCAATGAACCAATTTTGTTTGGAAGCGCCATAAAAATCTCTTGCATAATGTCTTCTGCTTCAAATTCATCTTTAATTCCATTTAGTGCTAATGAATAAACCTTATTACAGTATTGATTATATACTTGAGAAAATGCTTCCAAGTCACCTGAAATTATTTTGTCAATACTTACTTGGTCCACTTTTTGTCACTTCCTTTACTTTTTTTTAAATGTTCCACAATGCGCTCGTAAATAATTTGCATCCTGAATTTTGAAAGTTCTTTTAGTAAAATTTTTTTCTTCATTTCTTTCACCTCTGTTATTAAGACGAAAATGAAACAAAAAAAGATTTAAAAATTTCCCAAAACGAAAAAACGAGCCCCAATGGAGGCTCGCCGAAAAGTGCGCTCCTCCACTGTTGCTACACAAGTTCACTCTACCCGAAGATATGAGTAAAGAGAGGAAACACTTTTACGATAGTATTTTCCCCTCGGGTAGAATAATTATGAACTTGTGTAGCATCTTGATTATATTATAAATATCGAATTTTGTCAATGCTTGGCAAAAAAATGAAGGTTTACTTTTTGCTGATTTGGAAGAAAGAAATATGTAATTTTATAATATATAATTTGCTATGATTTATTGTTTATGAAAGTAGAATTTTATAAAATTGCAATTAAAACAAAAAAATCCGTTTTTTGTTGTTTTGGGAAGTAAATATGGGTATAATTTAATATAGGAATGAAAGCCATAAGCTATACAACAAAAACAACAAATAAGAAAGGGGGACGTTTGCACATGAATAATAAAAAAATAATCATAAAAAGCTTAGATGAGCAAATCAAAGAAGCTGAAGAAATAAAAAAGCTACAGAAAAAAAGCGCTATCAAGACAAACAATGACGATGAGAACATACGTATCATTACTCGGTGAACTATAATTTTTTTGATTGTGTTGTTTATCTATCATAATAAAAATAAAAAGATGATAGGAGATTATTTATGATTAACAGCACAAATTGGGAAAGCATAGTGGTTGACGAAAGGCACATCGTTGACGCTAAAATTAACAGAGAAAGAAAAACAGTGCAATGTCGAATGTTTTCGGATAAGTTTGGTCCTGTAGATTTCTACTCGGAAAATTTTTCAGAAGAACCCGAAAAATATTTAGATATAATTCTCTATGAAGCATGGCTTTTTATTCTCAACTTTGACGAATTGGAAAATCAATACTTAATTAAGTTAAAGACTTTTTTAGTGGGTTGCCGAACAGGGAATATAGTCAGCAAGTATATTTATTCCATTACTTATAAACACTGTCAAATAATAAAACTTTTTTAATAATATACAAAACCATAAAAAGCAGTTTCATCAAGGAACTGCTTTTTCTTATCTTCTAATTATTTTAATGCTCCT
>JAZRPU010000027.1:0-1851 GCA_045649365.1 Eubacteriales bacterium
ATAGTAATTGTAGGGAAAAATATGGAATATAGAAAATTACCGCACGGCAACGAAAAAATTAGTGTTATTGGTCTTGGAATGGGTGGAATTCAACATACACCTCCCGAGGAAATAGAGGCAATAATAAAAAAAGCAATAGAAAACGGAATAAACTTTTTCGATTTGTGTGCGGGTGGAACAGTATATGAGCCTTTTGGAAAAGTAATAAAAGGAAAAAGAGAAAAAGTTTTTTTGCAAATGCATTTCGGTGCAGTTTATGATGAAAACGGAGAATATGGCTGGTGCCGTGATTTTGAAGTTATAAAGAAAACTTTTTTCTGGGAATTGGAAAAGCTTGGAACAGACTATGCTGATTTTGGATTCTTGCATTGTGTTGACCAGATAGATGATTTAGAAAAGCTTCACGAAATAGGCTTGATTGAATATCTTAAAAAGCTGAAAGAAGAAAGAGTGATTCGACATATCGGCTTCTCTTCACATACTCCTGCAGTTGCCAATAAAATCTTGGATTTGGGACTTGCAGATATGATGATGTTTTCAATAAATCCTGCCTATGATTTTGAAAAAGGCAACGAATATGGAATAGGAAGCGTTAAAGAAAGATTTGAGCTTTTTTGTCGCTGTGAAAAAGAAGGCGTTGGAATAAGCGTTATGAAACCTTTTTTTGCGGGTCAGCTTTTAAGCAAAGAACAATCCCCTTTTGGAATAGCTTTGTCCCACGAACAATGCTTGAAATATGCAATTGATCGTCCTGGCGTTCTTGCGGCAGTACCAGGTGTTCAGACAATGGAGCATCTTGATACAATTTTAAAGTTTGAAACAGCCGGTGACGAAGAAAAGGATTATTCAGTTATAGCGAGCTTTACAGCGGATAAAATTAAAGGAAAATGCGTTTACTGTAACCATTGTCAGCCTTGCCCCGCTAAAATTGATATAGGTCTTGTAAATAAATATTATGATCTTTCTTTGGCAGGCGATGAAATTGCCACCAATCATTACACTAAACTTTCCGTTAATGCTGATTCATGTTTGCATTGTGGACATTGTGAAAGCAGATGTCCTTTTTCCGTTAAACAAGAATCACGAATGAAGGAAATATCGGAGTATTTTAATCGCAAGTGATATTCTAAAAGGGAGAATTAGCTATGGCTGTAAGATTGAACGAAAACAAAGAAGTAGTAGAAAGAATAAAAAAAGGACTTGAGGCAAAAGATGGATATTGTCCTTGTCGTCTTCCTAAACTTCCCGAATATAAATGTATATGTGATGAATTCAAAGCTCAAATAGCAGACCCGAATTTTGAAGGCTTTTGCCATTGTATGCTTTATTATAAATCAAAGGATTGAAAACAAGTTGAGTATATTTTGTTGAAAAAGGAGCAGAAATGAGAAAGAATTTTGGAGTTAAAAATTGGCTTTATCCTATGCCCGTATTGATTGTGGGAACATACGATAAAGACGGAAACCCCAACGCTATGAATGCGGCATGGGGCGGTATATATGACACTAATCTTGTGATGGTTTGTCTTGCGGATGACCATAAAACAACAGAAAACATTAAAGAGAAAAAAGCATTTACCGTTAGCTTTGCAACCGAACAAACTGTAGTTCCTTGTGATTATGTTGGAATAGTTTCCGCAAATGATGTTCCCGATAAATTTTCTAAAGCGGGATTTCATGCAGTCAGAAGTGATTTCGTGGACGCTCCAATAATAAAGGAACTACCCATGACCGTTGAATGTAAGCTTTTAAAATTCAATGAAGATGGAATATGTGTTGGAGAAATTGTAAACGTTTCTGCTGATGAAAGTGTTCTTGACCAAAACGGAAAAATAGATGCTAAAAAGCTTTC
>JAZRPU010000028.1:0-2170 GCA_045649365.1 Eubacteriales bacterium
CCCTGAAGTCCAGCTTCTTACTTTGGTTGCTTTATAAAGAGCGCTGGCATTTACATCTGCATCGAAAAGCCAAAAAGGAACGTAGATACTTTTAATTTCGTCAATATGATTTTCATCTTTAAAAATTTTAGGAAGTAATCGTTTTCCTTTAAGATGATTTAAGAATCCTTTCTTGGCATCTTCTTTGTTAAGTTTAAAAGGAATTACATAATCAGGTTTTAAATCCCCTGAAACGCCTTTAGAAAGAACAACAGGATTATCGCAGAACGGACAGCTTGTTGCAACAACAGTATTATCAGATACTATTTCGCCACCGCATGATTGACAGGTATAGACAGAAATATTACTATCTTCTTCCGAAAAGGTTGATTTATCTGAAAGATCCCAAGACATATCGTCTTCTTTTTCTTCGTTTAAAACGTTATCAAAGTCTTTAAGGGCTTCCATCTCGAATTCAGTGTCACAGTAAGGACATTTCATTTTTTGAATGGAACTTTCGAACTCTACTGCTCCACCGCAACATGGACATTTATATTCTAATATTTCAGACATGTATTCACCTCATTTATAAATTTAATTTGCAGTACGAAGAAAAATCTTCGTACTGCATTAAAATTATTTTGCATCGTTATCGTCAAAGCGATCTCCGCATTCTGCACAGAATTTAGGAGGATTATGAGGATCAGCGGGTTCCCAACCACATTTATCACAGCGATATAAAGGGGCATCAGCAGGTTTTTTAGCGCCACAGTTTTGGCAGAACTTACCTTTGTTTGTTGCTCCGCATGTACATACCCACCCATCATCTGCAGGTTTGGGGTTTCCGCATTCGGGACAGAATTTTCCGTTTGCAGTTGCCCCACATGAACATTTCCAACCATTATTTGCTTGTGGTTCAGGTTTTTTAGCTCCACATTCAGGACAGAATTTGCCATCTGGAGTTGCTCCACATGAACATTTCCAGCTGTTTTGAGTTGCCTGTTGTGCAGCAGCTTGCTGTTGTTGCTGGAATCCCATATTATGTAACTGTTGAGCAGCATTGAAGCCACCGCCCATAGCATTGTTTGCCATTCCAAGACCTAAAAAGCCTGTCATTGCTCCGGCTTCGTTAGATGCTGCTGCTTCCATTGCATTTGCTGTAGCTGTAGTCATACGTCCTGCCATCATGTATGGATTTGAGCCATAGCTTGCTGAATCTTCCATTTCCTGAATCTTTTTCATATCTTCATCTGTAAGTGTGATAGGATTCAGAGAAATGGTAAGGATTTCAATACCTCTTGTTTGGAGCCAATTTGAATAAAGCTCTTCATTCATGGCAGCAATTAATTCTGTAGCTTTACTGGGAATTTGTGCGGGACGCAATTCTTGTTCAGCCAATTTTCCTAATGCGGGTTGAAGCGCTGATACAAATTCAGATTTTAACTGGCTGTCAATTTGATCACGGGTATATTCGTATTCAACGTTACCACAAACGTTTGTGTAGAACAAGGGGGGATTTTTGATAACGTATGAGTAAACACCGTTGCAGCGTACGTTTACTGTACGACTAATATTAAGTCTTTTATTAACTATTTCAAAAATAATAGGACTTGGTGTACCGAATTTGTTATCTAAAATAGGTTTAGTGTTGATATAGTAAACACGTTGGTCTTTGCCAGTATCTCCGCCAAAAGTGAAACGTTTTCCAATAGCTTTAAACGTTTCAATAATGCTTTCTCCAAGGTTTCCTGCAAAGATAGAAGGTTCTGTTGAGCTATCGTATGTATATTCACCAGGTTCAGCACATATTTCTACTATTTTTCCTTGCTCAACAATAAGCAAACATTGACCGTTGGCAACGGCAATTACTGAACCATTGGATATAATGTTATCATCACCTTTGGTATTTGCAGAACGTCCGCTCACACGTTTTTGACCTTTTTTTACAAGAACTTCAACCGGTAATGCATCACAATAGAAAAACTGCTTCCATTGATCAGAAAGAACTCCGCCTAATGAACCCATACCGGCTGTAGCAATAGAGCCACCTATTGCTTGAAGTCCGGATTTTATAAGACCCATAATTATAATCTCCTTATTAATTAATGATTATTTTATAATGTTTTATAATATAATATAAGTCGCTCTCTCGGCGGATTATACCGCGGAGAGCTTTATTGTGTCAATACGT
>JAZRPU010000029.1:0-2446 GCA_045649365.1 Eubacteriales bacterium
CGCAAGTACAACACGGGAAAATCCCATATCACGAAGCGCTTTCGCCCCTGACAAATTATGAACTGCCATTTGTGTTGAAGCGTGAAGAGGCATTTGCGGGGAAACACGTTGAAAAATTTCCATTGCAGCCAAATCCTGAATTATAACTGCATCAACGTTTACTCTTGAAAGATTTTTCGCAAGTTCTACAAAAGATTCCAATTCTCCGCTTTTGACAACGGTATTAACCGCCACATAAACGTTAACGTTTCTTTCATGACAAAACCGCACAGCTTCTTCCAATTGCGGAATAGTAAAATTTTCTGCACTTTGTCTTGCGCTGAATTCTTTTGTCCCGAGATAAACCGCATCAGCACCGCCAAAAACCGCCGCACGTAAATGTTCCATACTTCCGGCGGGGGCTAAAACTTCTACCATTGTTAATTCTCCAGCATATCAGTTTTTGATAATATATGATGAAAACGGCGTCTTTCGCCGTTTTCCAATAATTATAAAATAGGAATTATAGAGGTAATTTTCGGGTCTGACCCTTTTTTCAAGGTTATTGCAACAGGTTTTGATTCGTTGCTTGAAACGTCGGCACGGAAAGTGCCATTATTTTCCTGAATCTTATAGCTCACCTTATACGTTTCATACGCTACTCCGTCCTTGATGTCAGAGCTTAAAGCATATACCTCTATATCGTATATTTTTTGCATGGTAAACTTTTCAGGGATAGAATGTCCCGAAAAAAAGCTTTTATGGAAAAAATTCTTATAAGAAGTGTAATCCCCCGCAATAACGGTTTTAAAATAATCATAGAAAAATTTAGCTTCCGTTGATTGAAAAGAATAATTTTCCTCATTAACGTATATAGCAGACCCATAATAATCAAATCTGATTTCTCTGTATCTGTTAATATACACCAAATCTTCAAAAATATCTTCTGAATAATCTACAGGGAAATAAAATATATCGCTTCTTCTTTCCGTGAAATTCACCTTTGGAGTAAGAAGGCTTATCACCAGCGTTGCCAACAACAAAAAGACAACAACAGCGGCAACAATTACTATAAAACGAATTTTTGTTTTTGAATTAATCTTCATAGCCTTCACTGCAAACCAATTTAATAACTGTGCAAAGAAGCTCAAGTGCTTGTTCCAGCTCTGGAAGAGTTGGATAAGTAGGAGCAATTCTTATGTTAGTATCATCAGGGTCAACGCCATAGGGGAACGAAGCACCCGCGGGTGTAAGTATCAATCCTGCTTCTTTAGCTAATGCAACCGCTTTTTTAGCTTTTCCGAAAGGAAGATTAAGGCTTATAAAATATCCGCCTTTAGGTCTTGACCACCAAACCCCATCAATTCCCGAAAGCTCTTTTTCAAAAGCATTTAAAACCGCATCGAATTTAGGACGAATTATCTCCGCATGCTTTTCCATCTGTTTCAGAACAGCGTTATAATCAGGATAAAGTTTAGCGTGACGAAGTTGATTTATTTTATCAGGTCCTATAGTCTGAAACTTAATTCTCTCCAAAGCATGCTCTATGTTTTTACGAGATGATGCAAAAACAGAGATTCCTGCACCCGCAAAGGAGATTTTAGAAGTAGAAGCAAAAATATAAAACATATCCTCGTTTCCATATTTTTTTGCTTCTTCAAGAACGTTCAAGAGCTTTTCGCCACCGTCATATAAGTCGTGAACAACGTATGCATTATCCCAGAATACTCTGAAATCCTTTGCTTTAGGCTTGAGCATTGCAAAGCGACGAACAACCTCATCGGAATATGTAATCCCCGTCGGGTTGGAATACTTTGGAACACACCAGATGCCTTTGATGGTTTCATCTTCAGAAACAGCCTTCTCCACAAAATCCATATCAGGTCCGTCTTCTTTATATGGAACGTTTATCATGTTTATTCCAAAGGTTTCACAAATTGCAAAATGCCTGTCATAACCTGGAACGGGACAAAGGAAGGAGATTTTTCCCGCATTCATCCAAGGTTTTTCACCATCGGTAGTTCCAAAAATCATTGCTCTTGCAACGGTATCAAACATAACGTTAAGGCTTGAGTTTCCACTTATTACAAGCTCGTTTTCTGATATTTCAAGAATATCGGCAAAAAGTGACTTGATTTGAGGAATCCCATCAACGCCACCGTAGTTGCGATAATCAACGCCCGAAGGAAGAATACATTCTTTTCCGTCGGATATAACAGTAAGCAAATCGTTTACTGTATCTAATTGAGCAGGAGCGGGTTTTCCGCGGGACATATCGAATTTTCGATTTTCGCTCTTTATTTTCTCATATTTATCTTTTAAAATCACAAAATCTTCCATAAAATGCAAAATGCCTTTCGGTATTTAAAATATTTATATTAAACGTTTACGACATATTATCCACGGTCAACAAAAACAGGTTCTTCGTCCTCGTCTTCGTTTTCCTCATCATCTTCATCATCTTCAT
>JAZRPU010000030.1:0-11629 GCA_045649365.1 Eubacteriales bacterium
CAATCATTTGGATATTTTGATAATATGCGTGAACAAATAGACAAAGCGGCTAAATCGGTTTTTGGATCTGGGTGGATTTGGTTGGCGATGAATGATGAAGGTAAACTGCTAATCCTCTCATTATCCAATGCTGATAATCCTTTACGACACGGATTAAAGCCCATTCTTACAATTGACCTTTGGGAACATGCGTATTATCTTGATTATCAAAATCGCCGTGCCGATTTTATTGATGTGTTTATAAGTGATTGGGATTATTGGATTGGAATGTTTAAGCAACAAAAGGGATGTGAAAAAATTGAACTAAAAACAAGCGAATATCTATCGGATGTCATAAGTTTCAAAGGAGGTATGTGTGATGTTTGAGATAATTGATTCAAATTATACACGAAACAGATATGAGGAAATAGGATTTCAATTGTCGGATTTTCAGCAAGCAATATTGATTTGGAATAAACCCAATACTACTCGTCAGGAGCGACTTTCCGCCTTGACTGAATTGGCAATTAAAACCGAAGATGTTGATTTAAGATTCCAAATCGGTGAACGAATAGTCTATGAAGAAAAAGTAATGAAACAATTTGAATATAATTCGTGTGTTGAAACGCTCTACGTTGTGTTAGATAGCGAAGTTCATTATGCCTGCGGATATTTTCGAAAATATGAAACAGCATTTACTTATGCCAAGAATTACATTATTAAAGAAAAAACTCGATGTGTAATAGAAAAGCATAGAATTATTGATGGTGAAACCATTCCTTTGGTTAAATCAAGTTATCGTGTAAATCCAAATCTTTCAAAAGAAAAACAAGAAAAATTGGTTGAATATAGCGGAGAAGCTACTGCTTGTTTATATTTGGATGAAAATGCTAATATTATAAAGTTGTGGTCTAATGAATTAGATGATAACGAATCGGACAAGGTTGATGAGTTTCGTAAAGATCGATTTGAATATCAATTTTTAGCATTGCCCTATATTCATCGCGAAGGTATTCCCGTTAGATATATTCCTACCGGTGAATATGGAATTATTGGAACTACTATGGATGAGTGGAATTGCTTCTTGGAAAGAGTTAACAATGGACTCTGCGTTGATTTTTCCGACACAGCTATTACGGTGTATTTTTTAACAGAAAAAGGCTATTGGTCGCATCAACATTGCAATCCAATATATCTTGAGGTTGAAATGCCTGAAATGGATATTGAAAACGAAAAGCAAAGTGCTTTTTGTCGTGCTATAGATGCAATGAGTGACTATATGGATGGGTATAAAGATAAAGCACAGGAAAAACTCGTACTGAAAACATCAAGTGAGTATGCTATTATCTGCGAAAAGCTAACCGTTGCTGAACAGAGTGCCAAAAGCGCAAAGCGAATCAATGATATTTTATGGTGACACTTTTTATTTGATTGGTGAGGTGATGGTTTTGCCATTATATGAATTATTAAAGAAAGTATCTTCTATGTTAAAAATGCATATTTTTCTTTACGATTTATCAAATCAGGAACATTTGGAGCAGGAAATAATGTAGAGCTGCGGTGTGGGTTTTAGTTATCCGATAAAGGTTGGTCTGATTAATGAAAGTTTTGAGATGCATCCGGCAATGAATTTGAGCGCTAAAATAGGAACTAAAATTTAAGCAAAAAGGAAGAAAAGAAATGTCGAAAATAAAATTTAGAGAATCACGAAAACGATTGTCTACCACTGACCGTATTTCAATTTGACATAAGGAAACGTTAGTTTTTGTTCGTCGCTTAATGCAACAGCCTCATTGTTTGAATACATCAAAAGTCAAACTTTTTATCATAAAGCTTTGCGGCAATTAAAATAACAAATAATGAGCCGGCATTATGAACCAAAGCTCCGGTTGTAGGAGTGAGTATTTCTGATATTGAAAGAATAATAGAAACAAAATTAATGAAAAGGGAAAGGAATATGCTTAATTTTATGGTTTTTGAGGTTTCTGTTGAAAGCTTTTTTAAATATGGTATTTTTGAAATATCATCATTTAACAGAACAACGTCGGCAGCGTCTACTGAAATATCACTTCCTATTGATGCCATTGCTATACCTACGTCTGCGGTTTTTAATGAGGGCGCATCATTAACACCGTCGCCAACCATACAAACTTTTTTACCATCATTCTTTAATTGTTCTATAATTGAAACTTTGTTTTCAGGCAAAAGATTCGCGTAGATATTTTTAATCCCCGTTTGACTTGAAAAATAATTTGCTGACTTTTCATTGTCGCCTGTTAAAATACACGTTTCAACGTTAAGCTTTCTCATCTTTTCAATGGTGGTTGAAACTTCTTCTTTTATCTCATCAGACAAAAATACAACACCGATAGCTTTTTTGTCAATTGCAACTATAACACATGCCATGCCATAGTTTTTTCCTTCTTCATATTCTTTTGAGAAAATAGATGGTATTTCAATTTTGTTTTCTGAAATGAATCTTTCGTTTCCGCATATAATTTGTTTTCCATTGATTAAAGCTTCAACACCTTTGCCCGAATATGCTTTGAAAAATTCAACATTGTAAAAACAAGTGTTTTTTTCTTTAGCGTATTCTGAAATTGCCTTTCCTAACGGATGCTCACTTTTGCTTTCAGCAGAAGCTACAAGGGAAATAAATTCATTTTCTGAAAGTTTTTCATCGAATACAAGAACGGTGTCAACTTTAATATTTCCGTGAGTTAAAGTACCTGTTTTGTCAAAGGCGAAAGTATCAACGCTTCCCAACTTTTCAAGGGCTTCACCAGATTTAATTATTATACCGTGTTTGGTAGCTTGACCGATTGCTGCCATAATTGAGGTGGGAGTTGCCAACACTAATGCGCAAGGACAAAAAACAACGAGCACTGTTACAGCAACAGTTATGTCCCATTTTATTATTCCTGCTACTATAGCAATAATCATTGCCAGAGGTACAAGATAGCTTGCCCATCTATCAGCTATTCTGTGTATTGGAGCTTTTTGCTTTTCAGCTTCTTCTACTAATTTTATCAATCTGTATAATGAAGTTTCTGTGTTGGATTTTAACACTTTAATATCTATAGACCCGTGAAGATTGGTTGTTCCGCAAAATACTTGCTCTCCTACCGTTTTGTCAACGCTTAAGGATTCTCCTGTCATAATAGACTGGTCAATAGATGATTCTCCAAAGATTATTTCGCCATCAACGGGGATTTTTTCTCCTGGCAATACTCTGATTGTATCGCCTATTTGTATTTTTTCAGCGTCAATTAATTCTTCTTTCCCGTCTTTTAAAATTCTGCCTTTAACGGGAGATAATTCAATTAGGTTTTTTAATCCCTTTTTAGCTTTGTCCGTGGTTTTATCTTCAAGTATTTCTCCAAGCGCCATAATAAAGGCAATTTCTCCCGCCGCGAATACGTCTTTGATAAGTATTGCCGCAATCATTGCAATTGAAATCAGAAAAGCTGATGAAATTTTGCTAATTCCTTTGTTGTTTATGATTCTCTTTATTGCTAAATGTAAAAGCGGAATACCGCAAATTATTATTGGAATCCATGAAGGATCCAGATATAAAGGGATTTCTATCTTAAGTATTTTTGTCAATACAAAAGAAGCTGCTAAACAAATTCCCGCGAAAATAGTTGGCGCGATTCCTTTGAAAAATTCAATAAGCTTTTTCATATAATTCCCTGCTTTCTCTTGACATGGATAAAGTAATGATGTATAATTGATTCAATATTGAACACTTTGTACATTTAGATTATATCTTTTTTAAGTAAGAAATCAATATACAAAAAATACAATTTGTTCGATAAAGAACATTTTGAAGGAATTATACAGGAACTGATATGGACAGAAGACAGAAAAAAACGAGAGATTCTATATTTAAAGCTTTCAGCCAATTGCTTGAAAACAAGAGATATGAAAATATAACTGTTCAAGAGATTATAGAAAAGGCTAATGTGGGGAGAAGTACATTTTATTCCCATTTTGAAACAAAAGACCATTTGTTAAAGGCTATGTGCAGTGATATTTTTGACCATATATTTGAAAACGATATGGATAGCTGTTTGTTCCCGAGCGGAACACTTCAAGGAAAACTTGCTCATATTTTGTGGCATTTTAACGAGCATAAAAATGACGTGTGCGGGATTTTATCCTCTGAAAGCGGAGAGATGTTTATGAAGTATATAAAAGAATATCTTTCCATGCTTTTTAAAATTCATATAAAAGAATTCAGCGCAAACGTTCCGGAGGATTTTCTTTTGAATCACCTTGTGGGAAGCTTTGCCGAGGTGATAAATTGGTGGGTCAAAAACGATATGAAGTATTCGTATGAAAACGTTGCTACATATTTTATGTCCGTGATAGAAACACATTAAAAAAGGGAACGGGATATATCCATTCCCTTTGACTCCTTGAAACGTTATAGTATGTTATCCGAAATAATTAAGAATACCGTTATATAATCCTCTTGCAAATAATTCGGGTCTTGTATTCATGAGAGTGGCATCGTTTTCGTTGGAAATATATCCCATTTCAACAAGAACAGCGGGCATTTTAGTCCTTCTTAAAACGTAAAAGGATTTATTGATAAAAATACCTCTGTTTCTCAGATTAGTTTCTTCATTCAGCCCTATCAATAACTGCTCTGCCATCCAATAAGCGTAGGAGTTTTCGCGATAAACGTAACATTCGCTTCCGCTTATATTGGGGTTTGGATTTGCATTGCAATGAAGACTTATAAAATAGTCTGCACCCCACTCGTTAGCCGCGTTTACTCTTGCGGCGAGGCTTGTTGCATTGCTTGTTCCCAATTGTGTATCTTCTGTTGGGCGGGAAACTCTTACCTGATAATTAGGGTTTGCCTCTAAAAGCTCTGCTAACATAATTCCTATTTTAAAGTTTATATCTTGTTCCTTTAATCCAAAGCCTTCAGCTCCTGCATTTGGGTTTCGTGGATTGTGTCCTTGGTCAATAAATATTTTCAAACCAATATCTCCTTTCATTGTCAGTTATTTGTATTATATGGATTTTTTACTCTATGTGCCATAATTTCAAAACATGAAAAGGTGGAGCAAAACGCGGGAAAAGTTTTTTGAAAGCTCTATTTACAATTGGAAAAAAATATGATATAATGGCAAGGTAAAGTCCATTTTAATGTAAAAGGAGTTAATGCCTTGTTTGGTTACGTTCGCGTTTATCCCCCACAATTGAAAGTTTGGGAACATGAACTGTATAAAAGTACATATTGCGGGCTTTGTAAGTATGGCGGAAAACGTACTACACGTCTGATACGTTTTTTGTTAAGCTATGATTTTGTTGCTCTTGCTGTTGTCAGAATGGCGTTAACAAATGAACATCCAAAGCTTGAAAAACACTTTTGTCCTTATTTCCCTAAACGTAAAATGATGGTAACTGCAAGTCCTTCCATGGAATATACTGCAGATGCATTTGTTATTCTTTCATATTACAAGCTTCTTGATAATAAAAAAGATACAAAGGGAATAAAACGGATTATTACGGATTTTTCTCCTCACCTTTTAAAATCCAACGCTGAAAAAGCGGAAAAACGTTGTGAAGGTTTGAGCGAGATAATCAAGAGTGAGCTTGAAAGACTTGATGGAGAAGAAAAAGAAAATTCTTCCTCTCTTGATAAAGTGGCAGACTGTTTTTCGGTCCTTCTTGGGAAAATTCTTTCCTATGGTTTGAGCGATTATAGAGAAAGAATTGCTTATGAAATGGGTTACCACATGGGGAGGTATATCTATATATTAGACGCCCTTGACGATTTTAAAAAAGATATAAAAAGCGGGAATTATAATCCCCTTGTTAATATTTATACAGATTTGGAAAGCTTGAAAAAAAATATAGGCGACGTTACCGAAACCATAAAGGCAAGCTTGAAGCGGGTAGAAGCCGCTTGTGAGCTGATAGAAAATAATTGGCTTAAAGGAATAATTGAAAATATCGTCACTTATGGTGCGGATACAGTTATTTCAAAAGCTGTTGATGGACTAAATAAGTAGTTAATTATTAATTATCTTTCAAAAGGAAATATTTAAATGGAAAATCCATACAAAGTTTTAGGCGTTTCTCCGGATTCGACGGATGCCGAAATAAAAAAAGCGTATAGGGAGTTGGCAAAAAAGTATCATCCCGATAACTACGTTAATAATCCTTTGGCAGATCTCGCTTCTGAAAAAATGAAACAGATTAACGAAGCGTATGATGCAGTAATGAAAGAACGCTCTTCTAAAGGGTCGTCGGGAAGCTCGGGGTATTCCGGCTATAATTCTTCTCCTCGAACTGAAGCTGAAATAAGAATCAGAAAGCTTGTGGATGAAGGAAGAATTTCTGAAGCTGATGTTTTGCTCGGAAGAGTTCCTGCCGCTGAAAGAGGAGCGGAATGGCATTTTTTGAAAGGCTGTGTTTGTATTAGGAAGGGTTGGCTTATGGATGCAAGAACTCATGCTGAAACAGCGGTGAGAATGGATCCCAATAACCCTGAATATTCAAGTCTTTTGAGAAATATCGTAAACACGTCTAGAGGGGCAAGCTCCAATGATTGTTCGGGATTCGACTGCTCTATATGTGATATTTGTACTGCATTGATGTGTTTGGACTGCTTGTGCGGAGGATGTAGATAAAATGCGGGGGAACACAAAGCAAGTTTCCCTGTGCGGAATTTTTTCTGCTTTTTCCCTTGTTGTAATGTTTTTAGGGACGGTTGTAGATATTTTTGACCTTACAGCCGCGGTTATAGCCTCATTTGTGGTTTTTATAGTATCTACCGCTTATGGATATAAGTGGGGATTATGTCAGTATTTGCTGGTAGCTTTACTATCTGCCATCTTTCTTGGCGGTAAGTTCGTTTTTCTTGTATACGTTACGGTTGGTTATTATCCGCTTTTGAAAAGCTTTTTTGATAATAAGCTGAACAATAAAATCTTGAAGCTGTTTTTAAAATTGATTGTTTTCAATATAGGATTTACCGTTCTTTTGTTTTTTGGAAAATCAGTTCTGTTCACGTTGGATTCAAGTGGAAACATGATTGTGTGGGAGCTTATTCTCGCATATCCTGTGGCAAACGTTTTTATTATTTTGTGTGATATTCTTTGTGATAAAATATTGCTTAAATATGGAAGAATGATTTTCAAAATGTTTGGATAACCTAAAAAGACGATACGCGAAATAAAAGATTTCAAAATAAAGATTTATTCGGGAGAAAATTCAGTGAATATACAGCATTTAAAATATGCTTTAGAAGTTGCTAAAGCAAGTTCGTTAAGCAAAGCCGCGGAAAATTTATTTATCGGTCAACCGAACCTCAGCAGAGCAATAAAAGAGCTTGAAACTTCTCTTGGGATAACTATTTTTGAAAGAAGTGCCAAGGGGGTAACGGTAACACCTGATGGAGAAGAATTTTTATCTTATGCAAAAGAAATTCTGAATCATATTGATGACGTGGAGTTGAGATTTAAAAATCGTCTTTCTAAAAAGCAGACTCTTTCTATTTCTGTTCCCCGTTCAACTTATATTTCCCATGCCTTTGCTAATTTTTCCAATAAGATGGACAGAAGCAATGAGGTGGAAATAACGTATAAGGAAACCAATGCCTACAGAGCTATTAACAATATTTTGAACTCAAATTATAAATTGGGCATAATTCGTTATGCTGATATTTACGATAAGAATTTCAAGGATATGCTCACAGAAAAGGGTCTTGAGTTTGAAGTGATTGCTGAATTTACTTGTGTGCTTGTTATGCACAGGTCGCATCCTTTGGCGGAAAAGGAAGAAATTACTTTCTCCGACCTTTGTCCATATACACAAATTGCTCATTCTGACACTTACGTTCCTTCAATTCCATATTCGGAAATAAAGAAAATTGAGCTTCCAAATGAGGTCACAAAAAGAATTTTTGTTTTTGAAAGAGCAAGTCAGCTTGACCTTCTTACGTTGACTCAAGGAACTTTTATGTGGGTTTCTCCTTTCCCAGAAGCAATTTTGAAAAGGTATAATCTTATACATAGAATTTGTCATGAAAACAAAAAAGTGTATAAGGACGTATTGATTTACAGAAAAGGATACAGATTGAGTAGCTTTGAGCGTAGCTTTATTGATGAAGTAAAAATGACAAAGGAAAAAGAGTTTGAAGGCTTATCAATAAATACGTTCAGATAATATATTTTAAGTTTGTTTTTTTAATATTTCCCTTGTTTTTGTTTATTATTGACAAAATAAGGGAAATTTTTCACGGCTTTTTAAACAATAAAGTTATATCGATAAAAGCATATCGATATATAAAAAACGATATTGCAATTTATTCTTGCTTTTGGTATAATATTCGACAGTAAAAATGTATTCATGCAGGGGGAGGCGTAATAATGGAAAAAACATTAACAAGCGGAATGTTAGAAAGATTACCGTTATACTTGAATTATTTAAAAGCGCTTCCTGAAAATGCATCAAAGAACATTTCCGCAACAATGATAGCACGTGCTCTTAATATGGGTGAAGTAAACGTAAGAAAAGACCTTGCCGCAGTAAGCGGTTCGGGAAAGCCCAAAATCGGCTACGTTGTTTCAGAGCTGATAGACGATATTGAGATAAATTTAGGGTATCGTGAAAATATTGGAACGGTTATTGTTGGAGCGGGAAGACTCGGAAGAGCACTTTTGGATTACGGTGGGTTCAAAGAATATGGAATCAATATTCTTGCCGCCTTTGACATTAACGAAAAATTATGCGGGGAAACTCCAAGTGGAAAAAAGGTTTATCCTTTGAAGCGTTTAGAAGAGTTTTGCGAGGAGCATAAGGTGCAAATCGGAATAATAACCGTGCCTGCGGGCAATGCACAAAGCGTTTGTGACTTCATGGTAGAATGTGGAATTTTTGCAATATGGAATTTTGCGCCAACACATTTGAACGTCAGACGTAATATATTAGTGCAAAACGAAAATATGGCTGCATCTCTTGCGGTGTTGTCATCTCATTTAAAATTGAAATAATATAATACACATATATTTAGGAGAATAAAGAATGGAAACACAGAATTATAAGATTGTTGACAGCGTTGAAGCGTTGAAAGACAGAATTGCAGAGGTTAAAGAAGCTCAAAAGATTTTTTCTACCTATACTCAAGAACAGGTAGATAAGATTTTTCTTGCAGCTGCAAGTGCTGCCAACAAAATGAGAATTTCTCTTGCAAAAGCCGCTGTTGAAGAAACAGGCATGGGTATTGTGGAAGATAAGGTTATCAAAAACCACTACGCATCGGAATATATTTATAATGCATATAAGAACATCAAAACTTGTGGAGTTATCGAAGAAGATAAATCATACGGAACAAAAAAGATAGCAGAGCCTATTGGTGTTATCGCTGCTGTAATTCCTACAACCAACCCCACGTCTACTGCTATTTTTAAATGTCTTATTTCTCTTAAAACGAGAAACGGTATTATTATCAGCCCTCATCCCAGAGCAAAAAAATGCACAATAGAAGCAGCTAAAATTGTTTTGAATGCTGCAGTTGCTGCAGGCGCTCCCGAAGGAATAATCAGCTGGATTGACGTTCCTTCCTTGGATATGACTAACACCTTGATGAAGGAAGCTGACCTTATCCTTGCAACAGGCGGTCACGGAATGGTTAAGGCTGCATATTCCAGCGGAAAACCTGCATTGGGCGTTGGTGCGGGTAACACACCTGCAATTATTGATAAATCTGCCGATATACTTTTGTCTGTAAACTCTGTAATTCATTCCAAAACCTTTGATAACGGAATGATTTGTGCTTCAGAACAATCGGTTATCGTTGATAAAGCAATTTATAATGAAGTAAAAAAAGAATTTGCCACAAGAGGATGCTATTTCCTTAAAGGCGATGAAATTCAAAAAGTTCGTGACGTTGTTTTTGTAAACGGAGCATTAAATGCGAAAATCGTAGGACAATCTGCTAAAAAGATTGCAGATTTAGCCGGTGTAGAAGTTCCTGAAACAGCAAAAATCTTGATTGGCGAAGTTGAAAGTGTTGAATTGGAAGAAGTATTTGCACACGAAAAGCTTTCTCCCGTACTTGCAATGTATAAATCAAAAGACTTTGAAGATGCTCTCAACAAGGCTGATAGGCTTTCCAGAGATGGCGGCCCCGGACATACAGCTTCTATCTTTATAAACACAAATACAGAAAAAGAAAAGCTTGATGCATTCACAGAAAGAATGAAAACCTGCCGTATCGTTGTTAATACTCCTGCTTCTCACGGTGGAATTGGTGACCTTTACAACTTCAAGCTCGCTCCCTCACTTACGTTGGGCTGTGGCTCTTGGGGTGGAAACTCTGTTAGTGAAAACGTTGGAATCAAACATCTTATCAATATAAAAACTGTTGCAGAAAGGAGAGAAAATATGCTTTGGTTCAGAACTCCTGAAAAAGTATATATTAAAAAAGGCTGTTTGCCCGTTGCTCTTGACGAACTTAAGAACGTTATGGGCAAAAAGAGAGTATTTATAGTAACAGACTCTTTCCTTTACAAAAACGGATTTACCAAGCCTATAACCGATAAGCTTGATGAAATGGGAATTATTCATACAACCTTCTTTAACGTTGAGCCCGACCCAACTCTTGCATGTGCAACAGAGGGTGCTAAACTCATGACTGAATTTGGCCCTGATTGCATTATAGCAATGGGCGGTGGTTCCGCTATGGACGCCGGTAAAATTATGTGGGTGCTTTATGAACATCCCGACGCCGACTTTATGGATATGGCTATGCGCTTTGTGGATATCCGTAAGCGTGTTTATACATTCCCCAAAATGGGCGAAAAGGCATATTTCATTGCAGTTCCTACTTCCGCGGGTACAGGTTCCGAAGTAACACCTTTTGCTGTTATTACAGATGAAGTAACAGGAATTAAATATCCTTTGGCAGATTATGAATTGATGCCTAACATGGCAATTGTAGATACTGACCTTCACATGTCGGCTCCTAAAGGCTTGACAGCGGCTTCCGGTATCGATGCTGTTACCCACGCACTTGAAGCAATTGCTTCCATGATGGCAACGGATTACACAGATTCAATGGCACTTCGTTCATTGAAAATGGTATTTGAATATTTGCCCAAGGCTTATGACAACGGACTTAATGACGTTACCGCAAGAGAAAAAATGGCAAACGCTGCTACTATGGCAGGTATGGCATTCGCAAATGCATTCTTGGGTGTATGTCACTCTATGGCTCATAAGCTCGGTGCATTCCATCATTTGCCTCACGGTGTTGCAAACGCTCTTCTCATTGATGAAGTAATGAGATTCAATGCAAGTGAAGCTCCTGCAAAAATGGGTACTTTCTCTCAATATGACCATCCTCATACTCTTGCAAGATATGCAGAAGTTGCAGATTATCTTGGAATCAAAGGCAAAAATGATTCAGAAAAGCTTGAAAATCTTATCAAAGCACTTGATGAGCTCAAAGAAAAGGTTGGAATCAAAAAGTGCATAAAGGACTACGGAATCGATGAAAAAGTATTCCTTGAAAGATTAGACGATATGGTTGAGCAAGCATTCGACGACCAATGCACAGGTGCAAACCCCAGATATCCTCTCATGAGCGAAATCAAAGAAATGTATAAGTCGGATCGTAGCCATG
>JAZRPU010000031.1:0-3734 GCA_045649365.1 Eubacteriales bacterium
TTTCAAGGTTCTTGTGCTCCCCTCGCGGACAGCTTCGCTATTCTATCACATCTTTTCCCTTTTGTCAATACCTTTTTTTGTTTTTTTTCAACTTTTTTTCAACTTTTTTCTCGCCCACTCCTCTTTTCCCCCTCTATCACCGCTTTTTGCCACTTTCAGCACCTTTTCTCACTCTTCTTCATTTGCTTTCCCTTTGTGAAAAATTGAATTCTTTTATCGAGAATTCTTTTTTTGACAAAAGTTTTATGCTTTTCATATTATACCAATGACAAAACGTTTTGATATAAAGGAGATATTATGACAAAGCCATCTCTTTGCATTCTCGGTGGAGACATGAGATTTCTCACCGTAGGAAAAGAATTTTCAAATTCAGGATATGACGTTACTTTATGTGGATTTGACAAAGCTCGAGATATCCCTGAAAAATTGATTTTAAAAAATGATTTTATAAGCGCGGTTAAAAACAGCAATTACGTAATCTTGCCTTTACCTTATTCAAGGGATAAAATCAACGTTTCCGCCCCGCTATCAAACAAACTCATTCCGATTTCTCAAATTTCAGAAATCGGCAAGGATAAAATTTTCTTCGGTGGAATGTTAGCTGGCGAAAAATTCGGAAAACTCTCTTTTGACTATTATGAAAATGAAGAACTGAAAATATTCAACGCGATTCCCACAGCGGAAGGTGCATTATCCATAGCATTAAACGAATCAACAGAAACGATTCATGGTTGCAAAACCGCAGTATTAGGCTTTGGCAGAATTGGAAGAATACTTGGAAATATGTTGAAAAAACTTGATTCAGACGTTACCATTCTTCATCGAAGCAACAAAGACGATGCGTGGTGTAGTGCGTTTGGAATATCAAGTGCAAATATAAGAGATATAAAATCCATCCTCAAGGATAAAAAAATAATTTTCAACACAGTGCCAAGCGTTTTAATTACCAAAGAAGTCCTCACCGCTTTGAGAAGAGATGTCATAATTATTGATTTAGCATCTGCTCCCGGCGGAGTGGATTACGACGAGGGAAAACGCCAAGGATTAAACATTATCAAAGCGCTTTCACTCCCAGGAAAACTTTCTCCCGTTACCGCGGGGAAAGCAATTAAGAAAAGCATTTCTAATATTATATATGATAATAAACTTTCGGAGGGGGATATTATATGAAAATACTTTTTGGAATTTGCGGGTCTTTTTGCTGCCATCAATCAGCGTTAAAAGTTCTCGACGAGCTTTGCGCATCAGGGCATAGCGTCACTGCAGTTATTTCGGAAAATGCTGCTACACTCAACACTCGTTTTGGCACATCAAGTGCGCTTTTAGAAAATATAACCAAAATATGCGGAAAACCGCCTTTGCTTACAATCCCCACAGTAGAAAAATCCGTCACAAGCGGTGATTTTGAAGTTATGGTAATTTGTCCATGCACAGGAAATACGTTAGGTAAAATTGCAAGCGGAATTACAGACGGTCCGGTTTCCATGGCCGCTAAAGCTATGTTGAGAAACAAAAAGCCCATCGTTATTTCTTTCGCCTCAAAAGATGGTCTTGCATCAAGCTTCAAAAATATTGCCTCCCTGATAGAAAGGAAAAATTTTTTCTTCGTTCCTTTAAGGCAAGATGATTATATAAACAAGCCCTCATCCCTTGTTTGCGATTTTTCCCTCGTTGAAAAGACTTTATCTTCCGCGATTTGCGGGAAGCAAATTCAACCGATTTTTCTTTCGCCTTTGAAAAAGGAGCTTCCATGACAAAACCGAAAGTTTTCTTAAGCCCTTCATCAAAGGAATATCTGATTTCTCCCATCACTCAAAAAAGCGAAGCCGAAATAACGCGAACTTTAGCAGAAGAGATAAAACAAAATCTTGAAGATTCGGGTATAGAGGTTGTTATAAGTCCTATAGACTCAACCCCCACACAGAACGTGGAAGATTCCAACCTGCAAAACGCTGATTTGCATTTGGTTTTATCTTCTTTAAAAGCAACAAATGACGAGGACAAAGGGATAAAAATATACTTTAGCTCTTCAGACGGGCAAAGCAGAGATTACGCCGCTTACATATCGGAAAGCCTGAAAGGAATCTATCCTTTCCCCGAACTAATCGAGATAGTTCCCAATGGCTCATTAGTAGAGCTTATCAATACCACATCCCCCGCTGTTGTTATTTCTTTGGGAAACCAAAGAAATCCCCATGATGCCAAATGGGTGATTGACAATTCCAGGGATATTGCGCAAAACATTGCTGTTTCCATCGGAGAAGTATTAGGTACTAAAGCTGAATCAACTCCCATGACCGCTCTCGGTCTTGCAGATGGGCCCAGAGGATATGCCACTGTCAGAAAGTCACCATCTCCTACAGCGAACATAATCACAAGGATTCCCAATGGCGCACCCGTGAGAATAATTGGAAAAATCGGAAATTGGTATGCAATTATCGCAGCCAACATTGAGGGATACGTTTCAGAAAGTGAAATCACCTCGGAAACGCCAGAAACCTGATTTTACAGAAAAAGAGCCGCTGAATTTCAGCGGCTCTTGATATTCAATTTCTGTCAGAAACAAAAGATTTTAATATATCGCTCTTTTGATATTCCTCACAAGTCCCAAAGAAAACATCATTCCCCAAGTGAAGAATATGGCTTGAATACTTCATGGCGGAATTAACGTCATGAGAAATCATAATCACCGTTATTCCATCTTTTTCGTTTATTTCCTTTATTAAAGAATACATATCAGCAGTTACTTTGGGGTCAAGTCCAGAAGTCGGCTCATCAAGAAGAAGAATTTTTCCCGTTGCACACAACGCGCGAGCAAGAAGAACACGCTGTTGTTGTCCTCCCGAAAGTTCGCGATAACACCTTTCGCGGAGAGAGCAAACGTTCATTTTGTGCATATTTTCAGCGGCAATCTGCTTTTCAACATCAGAATAAAAAGGATTAAATCTTTTTTTTCCTTGAAATCCCGACATCACTATTTCTTCTACCGATGCGGGAAAATCTCTTTGAGCCGCAGTTTGCTGGGGAAGATATCCTATATCTCCCGCTTTAACACCATCGCCAAAGATTATCTCACCTTTCAATTGACGGTGGATACCCAAAAGAGCCTTCATAAGAGTGGATTTCCCCGACCCGTTTTCTCCAACAATGCAAAGATAATCCCCCTTATTAACTTCAAAGCTCAATCCGCTTACTATTTCTTTTGACTCATATCCCAAGGATAAATTCGTGCATTTTATCTGTGCCATGTCAACCTCAAAATTCTGCGAATTTAATTACAAGGCTATATCTATATTCTCCGCTTTCAAGCTCATATTCCATATCGTACCACATAACCTCTACAAAAAGCTCGCCTTCTGTCAACTTGGAAATCCAATGAAATTTCCCGTCCTTCACTTCTGTGGAAACGTTTTCCTCCAAGCCAAAAAGCTTTAATTGCTCAATATAAGAATACGCCTGTTCAAGAGAAACGTCTTTATAATAAACTGAAACCGTTTCATAATCTTCGCTTATTACCGCGTTATACTGCTCACCAGGGAACTGCGGTAAGCCTTCCATGAAATCAAAGGCATCAGAAGGCCACTCTGTTATATATTCCGTGTCGTCCTCCCCGCATCCGCAAAGCACAGTTGAAATAACAAGCAAAAACGCAAGAAGAAAAACGCTTTTTTTCACTTTTTTTCACCATTAATGAATTTTTGTTCCTGCAGGAACAGACTCATCAACAAAAACAA
>JAZRPU010000032.1:0-5213 GCA_045649365.1 Eubacteriales bacterium
AAAAAAAGATTTGCTCGGTTGAGCTTAACGGAAAAAGTTTTATTATTAGATGCAACACCAAACATCTCTGAATATCTGAACGCATCTGACGTTTACATATCAACTTCTCTGTTTGAAGGATTTGGAAATTCCGTTGCAGAAGCACAGTTTAATTCCCTCCCATGTGTCTTAAGCAACACTTTCCCTGAAGAAATAAATATCTTTGAAAAATGCACGTTTTTATCTTTAAAAGATTCACCTGAACATTGGGCGGAAGTGATTACAAAAGCTTTCAAAGCACGCTCGCTTATTGATACTGAAACTATTCCCTTTGGCTATCAAATAACCGACACGGTTAAAACATTAACTGATTTTTATTTAAGCAAATAATCAGCTTTGCAAAGGATAACAATATGATTATTTATGTAAGTATGCTTATATGGACTGCATTATGCGGACTTGTAGGCAAACAATACGAAACAATTTCCATAGTTGACGGCAGAGAAGAAAGACGAACAAGCTATCTCTTTGCTTTACTTACTATGGGATATATAGTTTTTTTTATGGGCTCTTTTCGTTGGGCATTTGACATGGGTATGTATGAAGCTGTATTTGATTCCGTTATAGCCGAACCCTCCGAAATACCCGAATACATGAGGAATATAGATAAATATCCCGGTTTTTATGGATTCCAAATTTTGTTCAAAACTTACATATCATCCAAATTTTACCATTTTACAACTGTAATTGTAGCCTTTGACTGCTTCGCCATTGGATACGTTTTCAGAAAGTATTCCTGCAATTTTGCCCTTTCCGTTTTCTTATTAATTACATCGGGAAAAATCACTTGGATGGTAAACGGAGTAAAGCAATTTCTTGCTGCTTGTATTATATTAGCCTTTTCTAAATTTTTGATGGAGAAAAAATTCATCCCTTTTGCGATTGGTGTTTTAATTGCTATGCAATTTCATACAAGCGCTATTGTTGTACTTCCTGTATATTTTTTCGTCCATGGAAAGCCGTGGAACAAAAAAATGCTTATAATGCTCGCTTGCTCCCTTTTGGCTATTACTTCCGTTTCCACGTTCACAAATATATTGGATAGTTTTCTTGAAGCTGCTGACTACAGCAGTGAATCTTATACAAATGCATTGAATTCAGGATATGGCTCTAACATTCTTCACTTTTTTATTGCATTGGTACCGGCGGTTATTGCACTAATCGGTAAAAAAACCGTCGAAGAAAAAGCCCCAAGATATATTAATGTATGCATCAATATGTCCATTGTTACAGCGTGTGTTTTCCTCATAGCATCATTTACATCAGGTGTTTTTATGGGTAGAATGCCTATTTACTTTCAAATGTACAGCTTCATAGCGCTTCCTTGGCTATTAGATAACGTTTTTGACAAAAAAAGTGCAAAAACCATAAAAATAGTTTGTATTATCTGTTATCTTGTAATGTATTTTATGACATACGCCAATAGCCCTTACATTAGTTCTGTTCTCAACATATACATATCTTAAAGGAGAAAATAATGCCAACTTTATCAGTTATCGTACCAATTTATAAAGTGGAAAAATATCTTAAAAGATGTATAGATAGCATATTAATTCAAGATTATACTGATTTTGAACTTTTTTTAGTAAATGATGGCTCTCCCGACAGATGTGGAGAAATATGTAAAGAATATGCTTTAAAAGATAACCGAATTATAATTATTAATAAAGAGAATGGCGGTCTTTCATCTGCAAGAAATGCGGCAATTGATATTATGAAAGGAAAATACGTTACTTTTATAGATAGTGATGATTTTATCCATCCTTCAATGTTTTCTTCCATGATGAAAATATTGGAAAACACAAACGCTGATATTTCAGTATGTTCTTTTTTAAGGACTTCGGAAGATTATTGCTCTCCCCCCAATATTAATAATAGCTATGAAGAATTAAGCAATGTAGAAAGCATAAAGAAAATGTATTATTCCGGTGGAATAGCTTTTATTACTGCTTGGGGAAAAATATACAAATCCGGTCTTTTTGAAAATGTCAGATATCCTCACGGGAAATATCACGAAGATGAATTTACAACATATAAGCTTTTATACAATGCTAAAAAAATAATTTTTACAACAGACCAGCTTTATTTTTATTATATTAATCCTGAAAGCATCATTCAAAGCTCTTTTTCAGGAAAAAAGCTGGACGCGTTAGATGCTATTAAAGAACGAATTTCTTATTTTGAGCAAAAAAATGAAGAAGAACTCGCTTTTCTGACAAAAAATGCTCTTATATCTTCTATTATGTATTCTCACCAATGTATCAGCAGAGAGAAAAGCTTGAAAAACAAAAAATCATTAGTAAAAAAAGCGTTGTCTTATTTAGATAAAAGTCAAAAAAAGGGATATGTTTCCCATCTTTCCACAAAACAAAAATTATGGGCTCATTTATTTTTTATTTCTCCAACAGCTTACTCTAACTTTAGAAATTTATTAAAAATTGGATTATAAATAAAAGGTTTGACATCTATGAACCGAACCGTTAAAAACGTACAATGACAAAAAAGACCTCCTATGGTAGAATGGAAGAAACTACCATAGGAGGATTTTTTATGCCAAGAGAATACAGGCGAATGTTAGACTATGAAAAAGAGATATTAAAAATGCGCGAAGAAGGAAAAGCAAAACGAGAAATTTGCGAAGCATTTGGTTTTACGATGAAGCAGGTGACCAATTTTGTAACAAGGCAAAACTCTCGCCAACGCAAACTTGCCGCAGGCATAGCAATAAAGAAGAAAGGCAGACCACCAAAAAATTACGTTGTCAGCGAGCAAGACAAGGTTGCGGAATTGAGATATATCCTTGCTCGCAAGGATGCAAAGATAAAAAGGTTAGAAATGGAGAACGAATTAATGCGGAATTTTCTCTCGCTCACAGAAAGGAAGTGAGGACAAGCGTAAAATACATGGTGATCTATCGCCATAAGGATAAATACTCAATTAGTGAAATGTGTCGGTTCTTTGAGGTGTCAAGAAGCGGATACTATGACTACGTCAAAAGAATGGAGATTCCGGCAAAAGATTTGCCACTTGCCGAGAAGATAAGCGAATGTCAGGACAAGTGCGGCAAGACCTATGGTTATCGTCGAGTACACATTTGGCTTGAACGTAACGGCATACAGAAAAATCCAAAAACCGTTCTGCGAGTAATGCAAAAGTACAATATGCTGTCAGTAATCAGAAGACGCAGATTCTACAAATACGGAGAACATTTACATAAATACAATAACCTTTGGAAGCAAGATTTCAAAGCAGACAAACCAAATCAAAAGTGGGCAACGGATATTTCGTACATTCATACAAAACAAGGTGTATTGTATATTTCCATAATCCGAGATTTGTATGACAATAGCATTGTTGCATACAAGACCGGAACACATCAAACAGTCAATCTTGTGTTAGACACGATAAAATCAGCCAAGAGAAAAGAGAAAGTCACTGCAGAGCTGCAACTCCACAGTGACCAAGGCTTTCAATATACATCGACAGCATATTTTAAGCTTACTAAATCATACAACATAACGCCGTCAATGTCAAGTAAGGGCAATCCTTTTGACAACGCTGTGACAGAAAATTTCTTCTCGATTCTCAAAACCGAGTGTATCCACCGGGTGAAGCTGAAAACCTATGAGGAGGCTCGCCTCCTCATAGATGAATACATACGCTTCTACAATAACGAACGTATTCAAACTAAAACAAAACTGACTCCGCTTGAAAAACAAAGTCAGTATGTTGCTTAATATTTAATATTTTCTACCGAGGTAGCCTTTTTTGTGCTGTCCGTACAATTTGGGGCACAACAAATAGTCAAACCTTTTATTTTTGTAAGCTCAAATAATTCTCTATATGCTTTTCACATAGTTACAAACTTCTTTTAGCGAACATGAAAAACATTTAGGGTTTCTTGCTGAACAAGTGCTTCTTCCAAACAATACAATTCTATGACAAAATTCGCTTTGAAATTCGACAGGTATAAGTTCAGATAAAACTTTTTCCGTTTCAAGAGGATTATTTTTAGAAGTAAAGCCAAGTCTTCCGCATATTCTGATGCAATGAGTATCGGCAACTATGCCTCCCAAATCGAAAATATCCCCCCTTAAAAGATTTGCTACTTTTCGTCCAACGCCCGCAAGTGAAAGCAAATCATCCATTCGAGAAGGAATTTCTCCATGAAACTCCTCGCATATTTTTTTTGATGCTTTTCTTAAGTTTTTCGCTTTAGAATTATAAAGTCCAACGGAATGAATCAGTTTTTCAAGTTCTCCCTCTTTACTTTCCGCAAAAGCTTTGGCATTTGGAAACGCCTTAAAAAGAGGAATGGAAACAGCATTTACTCTTTCATCTGTACATTGAGCAGATAAAACCGCCATAACAAAAAGATGAAACGGTTCTCCCTCCCATTTCAAAGCACACTCTCCTTTCGGAAACTGTTCTTTAAGCTTTTTCAAAACAAATAATGCTTTTTCCTTATTATCCATAACTACTACTCATCAAATATGTAATTAACATCACCAGAAAGTAAAGCAAGAACTCCTTTATAAATAACCTCTGCTCTTTCTGTAAAATTCTCTTTCATATCTTCTGCATATTTATCATCGGTCAAATAAACATTTAAATCCAAAAGTGTTTTTTCTTTATCAGTAATCGAACATTTTACCAAGTATCCCTCTCCGTGAGGAACGATATCAGAATCTATTCTATTTCCCGTTTTATAAAAAGCCAATAATCTGTGAGCAGACCTTAATGCCTTTTCTTTAACAGAATCATAAAGATTAAATTCTACGCTGCTGACAGATTGAGCACCAAGTTCAGAAATTCTGTAAAACATTTTACCATCAATTCGCTCTTCTACAATCTGTCCCAAATCAAGAAGCTCACAAAAGCATATAGGAAAATCTCTTCCCGATACAAAACCATCTTGCATAACCATATCATTTATTATTTTATATTCCAAAGGTTCGCGAATATTCTTTAAAAGGTATAAAATAAAAACCTTAATTTGAAACCTGTCTTTCATTTCAGCCATGGCAAAATACCAACGATGTTTTCAAACCGTATGCCTTTCAATTATTTTTCGATGCTATAATACATTTTTTCCTCTTAAAACACAATATATACTATATTATACACATATTTTTGAATTATGCAATAGAAAAAAGAAAAAAACTATTGAAAAA
>JAZRPU010000033.1:0-7086 GCA_045649365.1 Eubacteriales bacterium
TAGTAGACGCTACAGACTATATCAGAGTTAAATCCGGTTTCTTGGGTGGAACATCCATGAACGAAGCGGAAACAGCAGCAGCTGACATAGACGGTAACTCGAGCATTGAAGCTACTGACTATATCAGAATTAAATCTCAATTCCTTAAAGGCTAATTCTGTTTGAAAGTTAAAAGCGAAATTTAATAATTCAGCCTCGGGTGTGAGTTTTCACATCCGATGCTTTTTTGAACAAAAAATGGCAGATATGAAAATGTTTACAAAAAACACAACAAATTTATTATTTCAATGTTGACAAATAATCGAAAATATGGTACTGTAATTTTAGCGAAATTTTATAAAAATAAGTTGAGAGGTATAACAAATGAAAAAAACATTCTTAAAAAGAGCGTTCTTTTTAATGATGGCGTTTCTTATGGCATTTTCTGTCTTTACAGCGGCTGCCGTAGAAAACGTTTATGCTCAAGATACTATCGCTCCGACTATTTCAGACGTTTCTTTTGTGAACGTTTCGGCTACGGGATATACTGTAGTTTGTAAAGTTACAGATGATTCAGGAGTGTCAAAAGTTTCTTTCCCCACATGGACTGTTAAAAATGATCAGGATGACTTACCTGCTAATTTTATGAATACCCAATTGGGAACGAAAAACGGTGATTATTACACGTTCAGAGTTAAAGCTTCTGAACATAATAACGAAACCGGTGTTTACGTAACGCATATCTATGCTGTTGACTCAAGCGGAAATACTGCAAGCTACAGTACAAATTGTACGGTGACTGTTGAAGGTGCGATTGAAAATACTATTACAGTTATTTCAACCTCTTGGTATCGTTCAATAAACGATATAGTAAGTAACATAAAATCAAACACCACGGTTAATTCGTTTGTGAAGCATTTTTCCAATTCGGGACTTAGAATGTTCTCTGCAAGCGGTACTGAAATCGGTGGTGAAACATTGGTTGGAACTGGTGCGACTCTTAAGCTTTATAACGGCGGAAATGTGGTAGACACTTTAACTCTTGCAGTTACAGGTGACGTTGACGGAAGTGGTGTTGTTGATGCTACAGACTGCCTTAAAATTAAATCTGCATTTCTTGAAATGACAACCTTGAACACATATCAGAATATTGCTGCAAACCTTGACGGAAACGATGTTCTTGATGCTACAGACTATATTAAAATCAAACGTTTGCTTTTATCAGGCAATATTACCCCTGACCCCGATCCCACGCCAGAGCCTACTCCTACTCCCGATCCTGAGCCAGAGCCAGAGCCTGAACCCACGCCTACACCTACACCATCAGTAACAACTCCTACTCTTACGTCAAGCCTTAAGCCCACTTATAATTTCAGCCAGACTCTTAACGTTACACAGAGCGGAAGCACATCAAAAGTTGTTACTGCTTCCGGCGTTTCCTACACAGCAAGCGGATATTCCTCATATTCCTCAAACACTTTCAATATGAGCAGCAACTTTACTATGAATTTGGGTAGCAGCTTTGCTTCTTCTTTCAACAGATTCACTCTTTGCTACGTTGCAACAGCTCCTATGAAATGTACAGTAACTTATAAGGTTGGCTCAACAACTGTTAACGATTTGTTCTACCTTGAAGCAGGAACACAAACATTCTGCGGATTGATTCAAGGCTACCTCAACGGAACAAAAGCTACCTCACTTTCTTCTATTAAAGTTTCTACTTGCCAAGGCGGAAGTGCTAAATTCGCACTTTGCCACGTAAAAACTGAACAATATACCGTATATAACGGTGACGTTCATTACATCGAAAGCAAAATTTATAAGCTTGGCGTTCGTATTTCCTGGGGTGGTGGTATCTGCTATCTCAACGATAAGAGCTATGCTTCCGAAGGAATTGCAAACCTTATCAACCAAGCAGACACAGGCAGATTGGTACAGCAGTCTTACTATGGAACTTTCAGTAACGGTGAATACGTTTCTGATAAATACAACAATGCAACATGGCCATATAACCCCGTTCAAGGCGGTGACAGATTTAACAACCCAAGTAGAATTATTGACGTTGTTGTAAAAGGCGCTGCAATCTACATCAAGGCACAACCTCAAGACTGGGCACATAATGGAAAAATTACTCCCAGCTACATGGAAAACGTATATACCCTTGTTGACAACTTTATTCGAGTTGACAACCGCTTTATTGACTATTCAGGTTGGGAACACAGATATGCAAACCAGGAATTGCCTGCTTTCTACACAGTAAGCTATCTTGACAACTTCACCTATTATGGTGGAACTTCTTCCTGGTCCAACGGGGCACTTACCTCTCGTAATGACCTTAAGTTCTGGGGCGACCCTGCTTATCACGATTCCTGCATCTTCAGAATGAAGGGAAGCAACACAGAAACATGGTGTGCATGGACTAACAGCAAGAGCGGTTACGGAATTGGATTGTTTGTTCCTAATATCGACATGTTCCTTGCAGGTAAGCATGCATACAACGGAAGTAAAGATGCTAAAAACGGAGCTACAAACTACGTTGCACCTATAAATACAATTAAATTGGTATCATATCAGCCTATTGAATATAGCTATATGATGACTACAGGTACGTTGAGCAGCATTCGTAACACTTTCTCTGTTCACAAGAATTTTGCAACAAATGCTTCTCTCCATCAGAACTATCGTTCAGAACGTTCATAAGTGATAATAAAATTCGTGGCGGTAATCAATACCGCCACGTTTTTTTAGCTAAAAATGAAAAGGATTTTACCTTTTTCTGTTGACAAAAATGCAAAAATATGGTACCTTGTTTTTAGAAAGAACAAAAAACATTTTGAGAGGAAACCAAAATGAAAAATACAATATTGAAAAGAGCGTTCTTTTTAATTATGACATTTTTGATAGCGTTTTCTGTTTTGCCTATTAATGCAGTAACAGATAATGCTTCAACTGTAGCTAACGCTGCCACGGACACAGAGCCACCCGTAATTTCTGACGTTAAGTTTACTAATATATCTGTTCTGGGATATACGGTAACTTGTAAAGTCACAGATAATACGGGAGTTCTTAAGGTTTCGTTTCCCACTTGGACAGTTAAAAATGATCAGGACGACTTGCCCGCTGATTTTATGAATACTCAATTGGGAACGAAAAACGGTGATTATTATACGTTCAGAGTTAAAGCTTCTGAACATAATAACGAAACAGGTGCTTATGCAACTCATATTTATGCGGTGGATTTGGCGGGAAATACCTCCAGCCTTGCAAATGACGTTGTTCAAGTAACGGGAACACCTGCTGACCAAATGGTTTTATCTTCTATTTCCAAATATACTCTTACTGAAAAGTATATAAAGGGTGTTAAAGAATCCAGCTCGGTTTATTCTGTGCTCAGCCATTTTGAAAACGAAGGACTCAAGGTTTATGACTTGAACGGTGCTGAAATAACAGGAAAAGCGATTGTGGGCACAGGAATGTACATAAAGCTTTATCTTGATGGTGCAGAAATGGATTCTGTTGCTATTACTATCCCTCATGACGTTGATGGCGATGGAATTGTCAGCGCAACAGACTGTATGAGAGTAAAAGCAACTCTTCTTGAAACTTATTCTTTGAATGAATGCCAATTCACCGCCGCTGACGATGATGAAGACGGAGAATTGAGTGCAACTGATTATATCAGAATCAAGCATTATTTGTTAAATGCTAAAACCTTATCTACACCCGCAAGCAAGCCTTCTCTTAACTTTGACAAAACTCTTTCCGTAACTCCAAACGGCACTACCTCTAAAGTTGTTACAGCTTCTGGAGTTTCATATACTGCTATGGGCTATGGCTCGTTTTCAAATAATGTTTTCTCATTCACCTATAAGGTTACTTCGAGATTTGATACTTTCAATTCTTCATTTAACAGAATTACTCTTTGCTACTTTGCAAGTAATCCTTTGAAATGTACTGTTAAATACGTTGTTGACGGGGCTACAGTAACTGACCTGTTCTACTTGGAGGCGGGAACTCAAACCTTCTGCGCTTTGATAAACGGATACCTTGACGGAAAACAAGCATCGTCGCTTTCTGAAATTCAGGTTTCACCTTGTGAAAGCGGCAGCGGAACGTTTGGCCTTTATGACGTTAAAACAGAGGTTTATGACGTTTTCACTGATGACGTTTATTACATGGAAAATGATTATTATAAATTGGGCGTTCGTATGCGCTGGGGCGGTGGTATCTGCTATCTGTACGATTTTGTAAACAGAGAAGATGGAATTAAAAACCTTATAAACCAAGCTGATACGGGCAGATTAGTACAACAATCTTATTATGGAACGTTCAGCAACGGTGAATACGTTTCAAATAGCTACAACAGTTCAACATGGCCATATAACCCTGTTCAGGGCGGTGACAGATTCAATAATCCCAGCAGAATTGTTGATATAGTTGTAGGAAAAAATTCCTTGTATATCAAAGCACAGCCTCAAGATTGGGCTCATAACGGGGACATTACTCCAAGTTATATGGAAAACCTTTATGTGCTTGAAGAAAACCGTGTTCGCGTTGATAACAGATTCGTGGATTTCTCGGGCTGGGAACACAGATATGCAAGTCAGGAATTACCCGCATTCTATACGGTCAGCTATCTTGATAACTTTACCTATTATGCTGGCTCTGCTTCTTGGACAGACGCTCCCTTGACTTCGCGTAATGACCTTAAATTCTGGGGCGGTGAATATCATAATGATTGTGAATTCAGGCTCCGCAAGAGCAATAAAGAAACATGGTGTGCATGGACAAACAGCCAAAGCGGATACGGTATCGGCTTGTTTGTTCCAAATGTAGACGTGTTCTTGGCGGGAAGGCATGCATATTCCGGAACAAAAGATTCAAATGCAGGTCCTACAAACTACGTAGCTCCCATTAATAATATTAAAATGGTTTCATATTATCCCATAGAATACAGCTATATGATAACTACAGGTTCTGTTGCTGAAATTCGTGCTACCTTTAAAGCAAATAAGGATTTTGCTTCTAATGAATCTTTGCACACAAATTATCGTTCTGCACGTTTATCTGACTAATGAACATAGAGCTCTGACGAATGGGAAAATGCAAATATAATTAAAGATCATGCGATGCTGTGGCAGATGTTTTTCGTCCGTCACAGCATTGGTTTTTTATGAGAATTATAAAAAAAAGTAAAAAAACAGATTTTCTTATTGACAATGGCGAAAAAATATGTTACCGTGAAATCAGATGATAATTATGAGAGGTAATCAAATGAAGAAATCGACCCTAAAAAAAGCCTTATCTTTAATGCTTTCATTCGTTTTTGTAATTGCGATTTTTCCTGTGGCGGTAAAAGTTGATGCTACCCAAACTCCGAAAGATTATGCAGGTTGTATGGTACAGCATGACAGCAAATGGGCTGAATATTCCTTTAATGGCGGAACTCTTTCTGCTACAGGCTGTGGAATATTCTCTCTCGTGAACTGCGTTGGATATCTTACGGGAGAAACCATGGACGTTGTAGAAACAGCAACGTGGGCTCATGACGTTGGCGGATTCAACGTTTACGGTGCGGACGGAACGTATAGATTGGAATTATATCCTTTGGTCGAAGCAAAATACGGAAGTAAATATAATATAACCGTTGATTGCGATTACGACAATGGTGGATATTGGGAGGGAGCAAGCAGCTCTCGCTTGATTAATCATATATTGAATGGTGGAGTTGCAATCGGACACGTTCCGGGTCATTTTATTGCCATCGTTGGATATGATGCGAACACGAAGAAGTTTCATATTTACGATTCTTCTCCCAGCGGCAAAAGAGGAACCAACAAAAACGGCGGTGATGTTTGGGTATCCCAAACCGACCTTTCATTGAACGTTTTCCGATTGGATTGGTTCTGCTTGTTGTCTTCAACAAAAAAAGACAAGGAAAAGCCTGTTATTTCTGATGTTACATATTCAGATTTTTCTTCCTTGGGATATACTGTAAGCTGCAAAATAACTGATAATTTCTATGTTGGTGAGGTTTCTTTCCCCACGTGGACAGAAGCTAACGGTCAAGATGATTTGGCGAAAAATTATATGATAACCCAGCAGGGAACGAGAAGCGGAGATAGATTTTCTTTCAGAGTGGATGCCTCTAAACATAATAATGAAAAAGAAGCATATATTACCCATATATATGCGAAAGACCGTGGCGGAAACGTTACTTGCTATGAATTGCCTCCTATAAATTTGGAAAATGACAGCGAAAAACCTGTAATTTCAGACGTCAAGGTTATAAACAGAACCAAAGACGGATATACAGTTTCTTGCAAAGTTACCGATAATTTCGGAATCAACAGCGTTGTTTTCCCCACATGGACTGTTAATAATGGTCAAGACGATTTGGCTGAAGGCTTTATGAAAACAGAGCTGGGCGTTAAAAATGGAGATGTTTATACTTTTGAAGTGAAAACTTCTGACCATAATAATGAAATTGGTGATTACGTAACTCATATATATGGAATTGACTGTGCGGGAAATCAATTTAAAACTGAAGTAGGCATTGTTTCCGTTCAAGACCCTACCCTCAAGTTGCTTTTGAAAGTTCCTTCCGATTATAATGTGAAAGATGAACTTATCCGAAACGTTAAGGCGTTAACTTCTGCAAAAGATTTTGTTGCTCAATTTGAAAACAAGGATATTGAAGTTGTTGACAAAGACGGAAAAGCCTTGAATGAAGCAGACGTTGTTTCAAGTGGGGCTAAAATTAATCTTTCATCTTCAGGCAAAGTTCTTGATTCTTTAACTGTAGTTGTGAGTGGCGATATTGACGGAAACGGAAAAGTTGATAACCTTGATAGTGAAATGTTCAAAAATTCCATTTTGGAAATTGTTGAATTAAATGATATTGAAAATGCCGCGGCTGATGCAAATGGGGACTCTGATTTGGATTGTACTGACTATATTAACGTTAAGGCTTTCTCTTTGGAAAGTAAGTAATCAAATATATAAATTAACCGCCTCACTTTAGGGGCGGTTTTGCTTTTTGTTTGATATTAATTGTTGTTATAATTGTTTACAAATTACCCTTATATGTTCATTATTTCATTATTG
>JAZRPU010000034.1:0-6121 GCA_045649365.1 Eubacteriales bacterium
AACTTCTGTTACACCAAGGGATTCAATTCTCATCTTTGTGGTTGGATGGGTAGCGCTTCTTGAAAGTATTTCTTTGTCAACAAGGCTGTTCCAGAACTCCTTGTTTTCTTCAAGCTTCTTTTTGTAGCGTTCACACTCATCTGTGAAGAAGGCATTCGGCATATTTTCGCTTTCAAAGATGCTAATTTCGTCATAAGTTCCATTTTCCCATGCATACAACTCGTGGTATTTAAGCTTTATCAAAGCAGATGCGGCAACATATTTGTCTTTACTTTGGCACATCGCCTTATCTGCATTTGACTCTGCAGAAATCGTAGAGGCGAATTTGAAAAGGTCATAGGTTGTGGAGTAAAGAGTTGCAAGATAAGCGAAACAATTTGCGGTGAAAGGGAAGAGGGCATCAGAAAAATCATTTGCATATATTTGTGAATAATATCGGGTTTCTTTTTCACAAAAGGATTTTTCCCAATTCATGTGTGAAAATTCGTGGAGCAAAACACAATAAACCTCTTTTTCGTCAAGGGTATTAAGCAACAATGCACCAAGTTGAACGGAGAAAACTCTATCAATATTTGCAATCCCTGCATTGCTGTCGGGAATGATTGCAATTCTAACGTCACCACAACAACCCATAGTATCTCTTGCTTTTTTTGCCAACGAGTAAAGCGCGGGAAAATCTTTTTCATCCACGTACGTTTCGTTTTCGTCAATGTCTTTTACGGTGTAGGGCTTTTGAATTTTAATTAAAACCGTGTTAATAATGCTCAATGCCAGAAGCTGCATAGCTGTGCCTATATATGCATTATCCCCCATGTGTGACGTGAATGAAACGAAGATAGCTGACAAAACTAAAAATGCTGTATAAACATAAGTAAAATAACGGGTTTTTTTAAGCTTTGCTAAAAGCTGCTTTGCGTTCTCTTCCGCGTTTTCGCGCCTTGAAAGAAAGTAGTCCTGTCTTTCTTTTGCATCCATCTCATAAAACTTTTCCCAATACTTTTTGTCTATGAGCATATTAAGAGGGACAAGCAGAACTACGAAAACGCCGCAAATAATGCCACAAACTTGCATAACGTTTCCGTTTATTGACAGTTGTTTATCGATGAGCATTCCAAGCACGGAAACAGCAAGTGAAAAAATGAATGAAATGGCAATATATACGACTTTTTTTATAGTTTTTCTTTTGTTTTTTGGGGTTGGGTTTATGTCCATAATGTCCTCCTTTTTGGACTTATGAGGCGATTTTATCACAACGAATTTGTACTGTCAAGATATTTGGACTGAATAATTAATTTATTAAATAAATAAGTGTTGCATTTTACGGAAATGTGTGGTATAATTTTACGGTAAATTTATATATACAATTGATTGAAAGGAACATATAGGGTATGAAAGTTTCGGCATTGTTAGGCGAAAGATTCAAAGAAGCTCCTTCAGACTGTGTCATAGAAAGTCAGGCTTTAATGGTAAGAGGAGGATATATAAAATCTGTTGGTACAGGTATCTTTTCTCTTTATACCCCCGCTAAACGTATAACGAAAAAAATTGAAAATATAATGAGAGAAGAAATGGACGCTATCGACGGACAGGAAGTAATGTTTCCTGTAACTATGCCCGCTTCTCTTTGGAGCGAGTCGGGAAGATACGAAAGCGTTGGTTCTGCTCTTTTGAGATTCAAGGACAGAAACGGAATTGATATGGTTTTGGGCATGACTCATGAAGAAGCCGCTGTTCACATGGCTCGTGATGCCGCTTCCAGCTATACTAAATATCCTTTTATGATATATCAGATTCAGACAAAATTCCGTGATGAGCCAAGAAGCCGCGGCGGTCTTATTCGTACCCGTGAATTTACTATGAAGGATGCATATTCTTTCCACACTTCTATGGAAGATTTGGAAAGATACTATGACATTGCATATAAGGCTTATGAAAGAATTTTTGCTCGTTGCGGTGTTCCCGAAGTTGTGGCTGTTAAATCTGACTCGGGAATGATGGGCGGAAGAATTTCCCACGAGTTTATGCTTCTTACGGAAATCGGTGAAGATACTATAGTTATTTGTCCTGAATGTGGATATAAATCCAACATGGAAGCAGCAGATTGTGTTGTTGAAAACGAATTGTGTGAAATCGAAAATCTTGAAGAGGTTTATACTCCCGACCAAAAAACCATCGAGGAAGTATGTACTTTCCTTAAAAAGCCTTCAATTAATTCTTGTAAAGCTGTTCTTTATCAAAGAAACGAAGATGATTCTCTCGTTATAGTTTTTGTCAGAGGTGATTTAGAGGTTAATGAAACCAAATTAAGAAATCACATCAAAGCAGAAGTTCATCCCGCAGTTGTTGATGAAACTATGGGCGTTTGTCCTGGCTTTATTGGACCTTTGGGACTCCCCAAAAACATAACCGTTGTTTATGATGAATCACTTAAAACTCTTAATTCTTTTGTTGCGGGTGCTAACAAGGAAAATTATCACTATGTTGGCATGAACATGGAAAGAGATATAGGAAACGTTGAATACGTAAGCGTTGCAAAAGCTACTGAAGGTGGTATTTGCCCAATTTGCGGAAAGCATTCCATTACCATAAGCAGAGGTATTGAGGTTGGAAACATTTTCCAATTGGGAACAAAATATACAGAATCCATGGGAATGCAGTATTTGGATAAAGACGGTGAGCTTAAATATCCTATCATGGGTTGCTACGGTATCGGTGTTGGAAGACTTGTTGCATCTGTTTGTCAGGTAAGCCGTGATAAATTTGGTCCTATTTGGCCAATGAGCATCGCTCCTTGGCAGCTTCATCTTTGCGCACTCAGAGTTGATAATCCTCAAGTTAAAGAAACAGCAGATAAGCTCTATGAAGAACTTAAAAAGTTGGGTGTTGAAGTTATTTACGATGATAGAAACGTTAGTGCGGGAGTTATGTTCTCCGATGCAGACTTGATAGGTGTTCCTTTGAGAATGATAGTAAGCCCAAGAACACTTGAAAGAGGTGCTGTTGAGCTTGTTACCCGCGATAAATCCATGTCCAAAGACGTTTCTCCCGAATCTGCCGCAGAAGAAGCACTTAAAACTGTAAGAGATATGCTTGATGCGATAAATTCCAAATAAAAATATGATATCTCTCAAAGATTATTTTCTTTGAAATAAAAGCGGAGCACTCATTAGAGAGCTCCGTTAATTTTTTATCGGGTTAAATTATTTCTCTGCTTCCTTCTTGAAAAGCATGCTTTATCATAATGTAGTCTGAAGCGTTTATGACACCGTCTTCGTTTACGTCAGCGGCAAGGAATTGTACACCGTCAAGACGTTTGAGGTTTTTGAAATATCTGAGAACTGTTTGATAGTCTATTGAGGAAATAACACCATCTCCGTTTATATCACCCTTAACAGCTACGGTGTATTGTTTTCCGTTTACGGTTATGGTACAGCCTGTTCCTACAAACTTGTCGTATGAGGCGTTTATTTCTTCTGAATATTTATCTTTTATCGTTGCATCTTTTCCAAGACTTACCATAACTTCGGTAACTGTGGATTTTGAAGAAATGTCTGTGGCAAAATTCTTCGTTTGATCTAATAATATATTTGTGATGGATTTAAAGTTGTAATTGTTTTTCTTTGCAAATTCTTCTGCATAAGAGCCGCTATAACCGCAAACGGTCATTGAGCTGCTACAACCAGCAAAGGCTTTGGAGGAAATTGATTTAACTGCCGCAGGGATAATAACTTCGTTCAAAGATTTTTTGTTTTTGAATGAGTTGGCTTTGAGAGATGAAACACCATTGGGAACAGCTGCGATTTTATCATCTCCTGTGTATTGCTCGAGAGCACCGCCTACAACAACGAAATCAAAGTTATCAAGAACGGTAACTTCACATTCAACACCCATTCCGTTTACTGTTTCAGCAAGAACGTTTACAACGCCCGCTTTGTTTGCGGAAATAACGCCTTCGGAAAGTGAAAGCCCGTTTTTATCTGTTGTCCATGTTATCGTTCCGTTAGCATTTGAGGGCTGAACTGTTGCTTTGAGAGTAAATGTGGAGCCAAGTCCTATTGTGATTTTTGAGGCATTAATGGAAACCGACGTAGGCATAATTGAAGCGGCAATTTCACGAGCCTTTAAAATCTCTTTAGCTATTGTATCAAATAACGTAAGGTTGTGCGATTCAATAGTTCCTATGAGTTCGTTGGGATAATTTTTAGAGGTAGCATATCCCGTTGAATATACGTATTTGCAAGCTGCTTTATAATCTCTCAATCCAATGAACACTTCATATCTGTCGGAGTTGAGGAAAAGCTTGCTGTGGTCTGAAAGACTATCTGCCCAGCTATCATAAGCTCTGAAAAATCTTGAACCGCCGCCTTTTTTTGCTGAAGCGTAATCTTTATAAACCTGTTTTGTTGTTGTGCAATAAACCTTTCCTTCCCAAGAGGGAGCTGCCATAATTCCAAAGATGTTGTTTGCTACAATAGCAATATTTCCAACACCCCAACCGCCCTCCCAAACGGATTGAGCGATTGTGAGAGATGCAAGAATATCATGGTCTATCATATCCTGCACTGCCAAAGGAATAATAACTTTAAAAAAGTTTCTTTGCTTTGTGTTAAGGTCCATTCCTGCTATAACGTTTAGGACTTTGTCTACGTCAAGCTCCGTGTCACCTTTAAACATTGCAATAACGTCTTTTTCTGTTAGCGTTTTTGC
Organism: Eubacteriales bacterium; assembly: GCA_045649365.1. Taxonomy (GTDB): domain Bacteria; phylum Bacillota; class Clostridia; order Oscillospirales; family CAG-382; genus SIG653. Next base: position 4,708 of record JAZRPU010000034.1, read on the forward strand.
TTCCGCTGATGGTTGGGGAATATTGATAATAAATATCAAGGCAAGAATGATGGAAGCAAGCGCGCGTAAAGTTTTTCTTTTTCGCATGTCGATCTTTGTTTCCTTTCGTTTTATTGGAATTTTTTGCTTGTTGCTTATGTATTATAGCCCGCAAAAGATTCTGTTAAACGCTTTCTGTCGTTTATTCGGAAGAGGCATGTATACGTTGTGTAAAAATGCCTTGTTTTGCTTTCAAATTAAGATTTTATTTTTTTACAGGTGAGTCATTCCCGCTGTTTTTGGGGAAAAATGAAATATCTTCTGTTCCTACCGATGAAACTGTGTACAGGGCGTCTTTTTCGTCATATGATACAGATAGGCAGGTGTATTTGTTAATAAGGTCCATGGGAAGATAACATTCGCCTTTTTTGTACAGCACCGTTTCGTTTATTTTTTTCCAAACTCCATTAACTATTATTATATTGGAGTCGGGCACTATTTCCATAACTTCCGTTCCCGATGGATTTGAGATGGTTATTCCTTTTGTATCTCCCACAACTCGTATTCCCACAAGTCCGTTGAGTGCGCTGATGGGAAAATAACCTTTTCTAATAATTTCGGAATCCCCGCTTTTGACGGTTACAGCTTTTGTTTGAGGCTGCGTTCTTAACTTAACCGTGTATTCATTGCTTTTTTCTGTATCTCTGAATGAAAAGAAGGCGACCGTGGCAATAATCAAAGAGAAAGAAATAACTATTGTGGCTACAGCCGCTAAAAGCTTTAAGAGTTTTGCAATGGCAAATGCCGCGGCTTTTCTTTTTTTTCTTTTCTTGTTGGCGTTTGACATTCAAAACTTCTCCTTTTTTGAAATATATCGCGAAGGGGATATCTCCGCACGATACAGAGGTATGATAACATAAAAAAAAGAAAAATGGAAGTGCTTTTTGTAAAAAATAAGAAAGTTTTCAATATATAAACAATAGTGAAGGGTTTTTAATATTTCTCGTTTTGAGAAATGAAAGGAGAAAAATGGCTGAAAACTATTCCGAAACTGCCAAAAACGTGCTGTTTAACGCGTTTTCCGCATCTAAAGAGCTGGGACATTCTTACGTCGGGAGCGAACATTTGCTTTTGGGATTATTGAGCAATGATGAAAATTTTTTTGTATCAGAGCTTAACAAAAGGGGAGTTTATTACAAAATTATCAAGAAAAGAATAATTTCAATTTCGGGAACGTGTAGCGAAATGCAACCTGTTTCCCGTGGAGAATTGGAATTTGAAGGGTTATTTGATAATTGGAATTTGACTCCAAAGTGTAAAGCTGTTGTTATGAAAGCAGAAGCGATAGCTCACAACAGAGGGTGTGAAAAAATAGAAGCAGAGCATTTGCTTCTTGCTCTTTTGAAAGAAGAATGTGTAGGATTAAAATTAATTT
>JAZRPU010000035.1:0-4738 GCA_045649365.1 Eubacteriales bacterium
CACACGCTGTACAGCGTGTGATGGAATGGATAAACAATTTACCTCGTAAAATATTTGGTTGCACTTCTTCTGCTTCTCTCTTTAATGATTTTCTTGCTTTTTCTCCAAAATGTCCGATTTAATATTGACATTAGCAAAGTATTATATCACTAGACAAAATAAAGTAATTCAAAGATATTCTTGATGTTGAAATTTTCACATAGGAAAAATTCGACTAAATGAAAAAACAGTTGCACAGACTATAAAGTAAAACTAAATAAAAACACATCATAGAGGATAATTCCAATATGATGTGTTTTTTAAATTTGTTTTTAGGGAAAGTGTGTGGGGAAAAAACCTTTTTTCAAAAAGGATTTTCCTCACATAAATATAGATATTAAGTCTAAAAAGTAACTTATTTGTTCATTGCTTCCTGAACAGCAACTGCACAAGCAACAGTCATACCAACCATTGGATTGTTACCTGCACCGATGAGTCCCATCATTTCAACGTGAGCAGGAACGGAAGAAGAGCCTGCAAACTGAGCGTCACCATGCATACGACCCATTGTATCGGTCAAACCATAGGAAGCAGGGCCTGCAGCCATATTATCGGGGTGGAGAGTTCTTCCTGTACCGCCGCCTGATGCAACGGAGAAATATTTCTTACCGTTTTCGATACATTGTTTTTTATACGTACCTGCAACAGGATGTTGGAATCTTGTGGGGTTGGTGGAGTTACCGGTAATGGAAACATCAACACCTTCATGTGTCATGATTGCAACGCCCTCAAGAACGTCGTTTGCACCGTAGCAACGAACTTTAGAACGGTCACCGTCGGAATATTTCTTTTCACGAACGATTTTAAGTTCTGTTGTATAGAAGTCATATTCTGTTTCAACGTAGGTAAATCCGTTGATACGTGAAATGATCATAGCAGCATCTTTTCCAAGACCGTTAAGGATAACTTGAAGAGGCTCTTTTCTTACTTTGTTAGCAGTTCTTGCGATACCAATTGCGCCTTCAGCAGCAGCAAAAGATTCGTGACCTGCCAAGAAGCAGAAGCACTTTGTTTTTTCATCAAGAAGCATTGCACCGAGGTTGCCATGGCCAAGACCTACTTTACGAGTTTCAGCAACGGATCCGGGAATGCAGAATGCTTGTAAACCGATACCAATAGTTTCAGCAGCTTTAGCAGCTGTATTAACGCCTGTTTTAATTGCAATAGCAACACCAAGAGTGTATGCCCAAACAGCGTTATCAAATGCAATAGGCTGAACGCCTTTTACGATTGCTTCACAGTCGATGCCTTTTTCATCACAGATGGCTTTTGCTTCTTCCAAAGAGGCAATTCCGTATTTTTTGAGGCATTCGTTAATTTTATCAATTCTTCTTTCGTAACCTTCAAATTTAATCATTTTACATTACCTCCTTTATTATTCTTGACGGGGGTCAATATATTTGACCGCATCATTATATCTGCCGTAGCTGCTTATATTCTTTTCATAAGCTTCTTTAGGATCGATGCCTTTTTTGATCATATCCATCATTTTTCCAAGGTGAACGAATTTGTAACCAATTACTTGGTTTTCTTCGTCAAGACGGAGGGAAAGGATATAACCTTCAGCCATTTCAAGATATCTTACGCCTTTTGCCTTTGTAGCAAAAATTGTACCAACCTGAGAACGAAGTCCTTTACCCAAATCTTCAAGAGAAGCACCAACGGGAAGACCGTTTTCAGAGAAAGCAGTTTGAGTACGTCCGTAAACGAGCTGTTTGAAAATTTCTCTCATAGCTACGTTGATAGCATCACAAACCAAGTCTGTGTTGAGAGCTTCAAGAAGAGTTTTTCCTTGAAGGATTTCTGCAGCCATAGCAGCAGAGTGAGTCATACCGGAGCAACCTGTTGTTTCAACAAGAGCTTCTTCGATAATACCCTCTTTAACGTTGAGAGTAAGTTTGCACATACCTTGTTGAGGTGCGCACCAGCCAATACCGTGGGAAAGACCAGAGATGTCTTTGATTTCGTATACTTTTACCCATTTGCCTTCTTCAGGAATGGGAGCAGGACCGTGTTTAGGACCTTTAGCAACGATACACATGTTTTCTACTTCGTGTGAATAGAGCATTTTTAGATTCCTTTCGTCTTCTGTATTTTTTTATTTTTATTTTATTATTTCACAATAAAGAGTTCCAACCGCCATAGCTGCATTGGATTCATCAGTATCGATATGTACTGCAGGAGCAAAATTTTTATTAACACGAACAACTGTTTCTCCAAAGATAACAGGTCTTTCTGTGTCTAATTTGATGCTAACAATTTGTTTATCAGCTACACCTAAAGCTTCAGCAGATTCAGGGTCGAGGTGGATATGACGTTTTGCAGCGATAACACCACATTCGATTTCAACTTCTCCGCAAGGACCTACAAGCTTTACGCCGGGAGTGCCTGCAATGTCGCCAGACTCTCTGACAGGAGCGGCAACACCTAAAGTTCTCGCATCAGTAAGTGAGATTTCAACCTGTGTTGCAGGACGAACGGGGCCAAGGATACCTACGTTCTTAAGCTCTTTTTTAGGACCTACAATGTCAACTCTTTCATTGGTTGCAAACTGTCCAGGCTGGGATAGTGCTTTTTTAAAAGTAAGCTCAAAGCCTTTTCCAAAAAGAGTTTCCAAATCTGCTTGTGACAAGTGAACATGTCTTGCAGAAGTTTCAACAAGAATTTTGTTTTCCATAATTTTAAAAATTCTCCTTAAAATATATTTTTATATTATTCGTTATAATACATAAAACGGGATTTTTTTATTTCCCTTTTCAAATAAGTATTATACTACATTTTTCCTTGTTTGTAAACACCCTTTGCAATTTTTCTTTTTAAAATTTAAAAAATTTCTTGTAAAATTTATTATTAATGCTCGTAGTAATTCATTTTTAAACCAAAAATCCGCTTCAAAAATTTGAAGCGGATTTAAAAAGCTAAAAATCACGGAATGTAATTCTTAATTAATTCAATTAAATATCAAGAAAATCTTCTCTGTATTTAACGCCAAAAAATTCTGCTAAGGTTTTCATATCTTCATCTTTGATGGTATTGACTCTTGGAAGATGAGATGTGAGCATATATATTTGTGCCGCCTTTTCAACAGTTTCAATAAGGCCAAATGTTTCATCCATTGTTTTGCCTGCACCATATATACCATGCATTCCCCAAATAACAAGACGAAATTCTTCCATTTTTTTAGCTGTTGCTTCACCAATAGTATTTGTTCCACAAAGCATCCAAGGAAGAACACCTACGCCATCGGGGAAAACAACGATACATTCTGTACACATCTCCCAAAGTGAGTGTGTGAATTTCTTTTCATCAAGCTCATGAACATAGTTCATAGCAAGAGTATGTGTTGGGTGACAATGCATAACAACTCTGTTTTCGGGATCAACCTTAAGTCTTGCGGCATGGCTCATAAGGTGAGAGGGAAATTCCGAAGTAAACTTACCTCCATCTTTAAATCCCCAAAGAAGTTCAACGTTTTCTCCATCATCCGAAACTCTGACTATTCCCAAGTTTGTTTCGGGATCGGCCTTAACGTTTTTAAAATATTTACCTGTACCTGTAACGATAAATATTTTACCTTTAAGGGCGATAGCTTTAAAGCCAATAGGAATTACACGGGAAACACGTTTTAAATCGAGATACTCCCATACCTCATTTTCATCAAGCATATAGCTGATGTTTCCACCGTTTCTTTCGTCCCAACCGAAGCGGTACATGTTAGCGGTGGTGTCCATCATTTCCTGAACAAATGGAGCTGTTAATATGTCTTTCATTATCTGTTTATCAACACTTTCTTTTCGTAATCTCTTACTTCTGTAAGATAGTCAGCAACAACGCCTTCTCTGCTTAAATATTCTGCCCAAACATCACCTATAGGAGCAGTTTTCATTTCTTCGGATATAACCATTATATCTGTAAAGTTATTTTCACTTTGGAGCTTTGCAAGCATTTCAGAGGGCTGAAGAAGAGCAAAAAGCAATGCTTTTTGAACACTACGAACGCCTGTTACCCATGCAGAAATACGATTAATGGAAGCATCAAAATAGTCTGTAGCAATGAAAACTCTGTCTAAAGCATCGTTTCTTACGATTTCTTTTGCAATCTCTTTTGTTTCATCATCAAAGAGGATAACGTGATCAGAGTCCCAACGAACACATCTTGTCACGTGGAGAGCAATCTTTTCGTTGAAAAGAAGAAGAGCAGAAATTTTGTCAGATACAACTTCTGTTGGATGATAATGTCCGTTATCCATAAGAGGAGTAATTCCCTTATAATCGGAATAAGAAAGGCAAAATTCGGCAGACCCAACAGTATAGGATTCAACACCAATTCCGAAAACCTTGGATTCAAGAGCAACATAAACCTTGCTCTTATCATAAGGAGTAGCAAGAATTTCATCAAGAGATTTTTTGAATCTTGCACGAGGAGAAAGTCTGTCAGCAGGGATATCTTTATATCCATCAGGAATCCAAATGTTCATAACACAAGGAACACCTGTTTCGTTTGCAAAGTATTCTGCAATTTTAAGACATGCGATACCGTGTTTTACCCAATATGCACGAACTTCTTCATCGGGAGAAGAAAGTGTAAGACCATCTTTTACCATAGGATGTGAAAAGAAGGTGGGGTTGAAGTCGATACCCATTCCTCTTTCCTTGGCAAAGGCTACCCATTTTGCAAAGTGCTTTGGCTCAAGCTTATC
>JAZRPU010000036.1:0-2747 GCA_045649365.1 Eubacteriales bacterium
GTAGTGCTTCCGGTGTAATAAATTCCATAAATGAATTAAGAAATCGTCACTCACTTGTACATCCTAACGATAGTATCATTTCGACGCGAGAAGCACAACTCTGTATTAAATTAGTAAAAGAGTTGTCTGATTACATAGAAAAAGTTGTGTAATCAAAAACTTAACAATTTGACGAATATCAATTTTTAACAATAGAACAGCACTACACCATAGCGGAAAGTAGTGCTGTTTTTTATAAATAATGTCAATATCATTGGTGTCAAAATTGGTGTCAAAAACACGATTTAAATGTAAAAATAAAAAAAGAAAAACCTTGTAAACATAGTGTTTACAAGGCTTGATTTGGTTGCGGGGACGGGACTTGAACCACGCGACCTTCGGGTTATGAGGAAAAACGGCATATAAATTTCCAAGAAAAAAAGTCCCAAGAACGTAGTATTCATGGGACTTTTGAGTTTTTTACTTATGTAGCTTTTCTTTTATTTTGGTCAATTTTTTGGTCAATTTTCTTTGCATATCTTGTGAGGTCATCGGAGTCCAAATAGTAATAATAATTCTGTGTAACCGATGCAGCTGAATGTCCGAGCAAACGTCTTGTAATTTCCCAATCTTCTGAAGCATCGAAATACGTTTTGCAACATAATTTTCTCATACTATGTAGCCCGCGTTTATCAAGATTACAGCGCTCTAATGCATTGTGATAAGCTCGCAAAATATTGCGTTCTTCCAAAAGAGTTCCTTTTGTTGAACAGAATAAATATTCGCTTTTTATATTCTTTTTCTTTTTTAAAGCTCTGAAATCTTCAATGCAGGACTTTAATTCCTCAGTTAAAGGAATTTTTCTGTAAGAAGCCTCTGTTTTCAAAAAATCAGAAATCACAAGCTTGCTTTTATTTGTGATTACATCTTTACGTCTTTTAAAAGCTTGTTTAACTAAAATTCCGTCTGGCAAAACGTCTTCTTCTTTGATGCTGAGTTCTTCTGCTCTAACACCTGAATAAGTCAAAAATCTTATGATTTCTGCAAAATGAGAATTTCGGCTTTTTAAAAGCTCGTAGACCTTTTCATATTCGGTAAATGCAACGGTATTTACAATCTTTTCTCTGTTACGCTTTTTTACTCTTGGCTTCTTTATTTTTTCAGCATTATTTATGGTAATCCATTCGCTTTCTTCGGCAAAATCCAATAAAGCTTTTAAAGCTTGTACGATATTATCAATAGTTTTTTTAGATTTGCCTTTGTCTGCTTCTGCCTTCAAATGCATATACAAACAACGGATATCCAAATTATCAGCATAATGAGTGCCAATGTTAGGGAGGATATGCACGTTATAAATGGATTCGTACCCTCTCTGCGTGTTGTACGAATAGTAATCCTCGTTTTGCCAAGAGATTAATCGCCATTTTTTATAGGCTTCTTCAACCGTTAATTTAGGCTGTTCACGTTTAACGTTAAGATTCAAATCTCTGATAACACAATCCCTATAATATTGTGCTTCTTCCTCAGTTGCAAATGATTTTCTATATCTTTTTTTCTCTCCATTCTCCATATAATTAAATCCTTTATAAATCCATCTGTTACCTTGCTGAAAAACACTTCCGCCTTTCATAAACTATACCTCGCTTATTTTTATTTGATATAGTTATGAAAGATTTCAAAAAAATAATTTTTCACACATAGCAAAAATTAAAATTTTTCAATATTGCTTAAATTTAACATATCTTTTGTTGGATTTATCAGCAAATCGTCGTGCTGCCCGAACATAAATATCATTTTTACAGCTTCATTTAAGAAAATATTATTACTTTTGCATGTCAGTTTAATGTTTAATGGCTCAACACGACAGCCTGGTTCAAAATTATACACGCGAAACGTATTATTTTTGAAATGATACACATTCTGCAGCGCAAAGGGATTATAGTTTGCGCCGATAACGAATTCACCGGTTTCTAAAGCACATGTTAAAAACATCGGGTCTTTTACGCTTAAAACTTTGCCTGTTCCAAAGACATAGTTTTTAAATGATTGTTCATTCATAAATTGATTATTAATACGATAAATGTTTTGTTTCATTTTTTTGTTCTCCTTTTTTAGTAATCCGAAATTTGAGCAGCAACAAAATTGGTAAAAAACTGACATTTGTTATCATTATTCAATTTCTTTCCAGTTTGAATGTGTCCGATAATTTTTGTTGGTTGTCCTTCTTCAAAACTATGTATCCGACTATTAAAATGATAAATGGTTATTGGCACTGTAGAATAATGTGCTGTCATCGTGCGAATTAGAAGGCTCATTACGTCGTTGCTTATTATGCTTGAAACTGTTTTCCCACGAACGGTAAATTCGTTGTGATAGTACTCGGTAAAATAATTGCTTTTTAAAATTTTTGTACAGAACAAAGAACATGTTGTCTTTATTTTTTCATTTTGCACGCGACGAGAACTTTGCATGTTTGCAAGTATGCAAATTGTGTCTCCAATTTTGTAGTTGGTTAAAATGCTTTTTGCATTATGTTCCCAACAAACAACTTGCGGAAAATTTCCATTTCCAACGTGAATTGTCACAATGACGCAGGCTTTTTTCTTTTTGCCACCATCGGCTTTAAAAATGTTTATAATTTTTCCTTTTAAGTAGACTTCGTTTTTGTAAAATTCTTCATTTTTCATTTTGTTCTTACTCCTTTAATTAATATTATTTAAATCTCCAAGTCTTCTCTTTGATTCAATATAATTATGATAGAAGGAATA
>JAZRPU010000037.1:0-3793 GCA_045649365.1 Eubacteriales bacterium
GTAGACCAAGGAACGTTTGAGCCTTGGTTTGAAGATCTTGAGGCATGTGACCCTTTGAAAACAGAAGGGTATCCCGAAAAGCTTGCATCAGCTCAAGAAAAGAGCGGAAGCAGTGAAGCTGTAACTGTGGGAAAAGGAAAAATCGGTGGAATTGATACAGTTATCGGTGTTTGCGACCCTAATTTTATGATAGGAAGTATGGGTCGGGTTATGGGCGAGAGAATTACGCTTGCCTTTGAAAGAGCTATTGAAGAAAAGCTTCCCGTTGTTCTTTTCTGCTGTTCAGGCGGTGCAAGAATGCAAGAGGGAATAATTTCTCTCATGCAAATGGAAAAAACGTCTGCCGCTGTTAAAAAGCATTCGGAGGCGGGACTCTTTTATTGTTCTGTTCTTACCGACCCTACAATGGGCGGAGTTACAGCCAGCTTTGCTTCTTTGGGCGACATTGTTCTGGCAGAGCCTAAAGCAAGAGTTGGTTTTGCAGGGCCCAGAGTTATTCAGCAAACTATAGGACACACATTGCCCGAAGGATTCCAAACCTCTGAATTTATGCTTGAACATGGTATGGTTGACGAGGTTGTAGAAAGAGCCGAGCAAAAGGCTTATTTGCATTTTTTGCTTAAAATTCACAGTGCTTCTTTTGGCGGCGATTCTGAAACCATAACGAGAAGAGCTGAAACCACAATAGATTCCTCTCTTTTCTCTTCTACAAAAACCCCATGGGAAAGAGTTAAAACCTGCAGAAGCGGAATGCGCGCGGCTGCTGACGAATATATTTCTGAAATATTTGAGGATTTTCATGAGCTTCACGGTGACCGTTGCTTTGGCGATGACAGAGCTTTGGTAGGCGGTATCGGCTTTATTGGTAACGTTCCCGTTACTATTTTGGCTGATTTAAGAGGAAAAAGCCTTGAGGAAAGAGTTAAACGAAATTTTGGTATGCCCAAGCCTGAAGGGTACAGAAAAGCAATTCGACTTATGAAGCAGGCGGAAAAATTCCACCGCCCTGTAATAACCTTTATTAACACATCAGGTGCATTCTGCGGTATTGATGCGGAGGAAAGAGGTCAGGGAGAAGCAATTGCAAAATCTATCATGGAAATGTCCTTCCTCAAAACTCCTACCCTTTGTATATTAACGGGAGAGGGTGGAAGCGGTGGTGCGCTTGCAACTGCTGTTGGTAATGAGGTTTGGATGCTGGAAAATTCTACTTATGCTATTCTTTCTCCCGAGGGATATTCTGCTATATTATGGAAAACAGAGGGAAGAGCAGAAGAGGCTGCCGCAATTTTGAAGCTTACCTCTGATGACCTTAAAGAGCTTGGCGTTATAGACAGAATAATTCCTGAATTTTCAGGCGCGGTTACGGAAAGTGATGAAGTGAAAAAGATTTCCGCTGTTATGGCTAAAGAGATTGAAAGCTTCTTGAAGCATTATGAAAATGTATCTCCTGATGCCACAGCAAATGACCGTTATGAACGTTTCCGTAAATTCTAAATAGAACTTAAAGAAGTTCGCAGAACGTAAGAAGTTACGATTCATGCGGACTTCTGCTTTTGAAAAAGAAAGAATTTGCATCTAAAAGTATAGTGTTATTTCTCTGCAAGGTGTTGAAATTCTGAAAAAAATATGATACAATAGGGGAAAAGGAAAAAGTGCGGTGAAAAAATGAAAAATAAAAGAACTGTTTTGGCTATAATAGTAGCAAGTGCTTCTGTGGTTTGCAGCGTTTTAGGATTTATTTTGCTTCCTGAAAGGGTAACTGTGAATTTAAGCTTTGACGGTACACTTTCGTATATGAATAAATACGCTGCTGTGTTTTTTCCCTTGGCAATCACTGCTTGTACTGCCAGCTTGTATAACGGATATGGCAGAATTTTCGGAAAAGAAATTGACAAAGCTGATTGGAAAAGCGGGATAAAATATCTTGTTTTTTCCATCGTTGGTCTTTTGTTGACTTTGTGGGTAATTATAAGAAATATCTAAATATAAACGGAGGAATTATGTCAGGTTGTAATCACGATTGCGCATCATGCAGTCAAAAATGTGGAAAAGAAAGCTTGCAGGCGGCTTGTAATGCCAGTTCTTCAGTTAAGAACGTATATGCTGTTGTAAGCGGAAAAGGTGGCGTTGGTAAATCTTTGATAACCTCGCTTCTCGCTGTTAATATGAATAGAAAGGGTTATAAAACTGCTATTCTTGACGCGGATATAACAGGCCCCTCTATTCCAAAGGCTTTTGGATTAAACGAAAAAGCAACGGGCTCTGAAGAAGGAATTTTACCTTGTGTTACCAAAAACGGAATCAAGGTTATGAGTGTTAATCTCCTTTTGGAAAATGATACCGACCCTGTTGTGTGGCGTGGACCCGTTATTGCCGGAACGGTTAAACAATTCTGGACAGACGTTGTTTGGGGTGACGTGGACTATATGTTTGTAGACATGCCTCCCGGAACAGGCGACGTTCCTTTGACTGTTTTTCAGTCCTTGCCCATCAAGGGAATTATTATTGTAACTTCTCCTCAAGACCTTGTTTCTATGATTGTTTCCAAAGCTGTTAAAATGGCAAATCTAATGAATATTCCTGTTTTGGCTTTGGTTGAAAACTATTCATATTTTGAGTGTCCCGATTGCGGAAATAAACATTTCATTTATGGAGAGGGAAAATCTGAAGAAACTGCAAAGGAATATGAAATTCCTAATCTTGCCCGTATCCCCGTATATAAACCTCTTGCAGAGGCAGAGGATTCAGGAAATATCGAGGAATATAACGGAAATTGGTTGGATGAAATTACTGATTTCCTTGAAAAATAATATTTTTTGAAAATTTTGGCTGTCTTTTAGTGCTTCAAGCTCTTTAGGACAGCCTGCTTTTTTCATATATTTATATATATCAAGCGGTTTTTCTTGACAAATCAAGGTAAAAATGGTATATTAAAAGCAACAATGTGTTCTATATATAAAAAGGAAATAAAAAATGGAATTTGTAACCTCGTGTCTTTTTGGACTTGAAAAATTTGTTGGCGAAGATATAGACTCTTTGGGATACAAGAGAACTGAAACTATAGACGGAAGAGTTTATTTTGAGGGCGACGTTTCTGCAATTGCCAGATGTAACGTTAATTTTCGCTATTCGGAAAGATTATATATTAAATTAGGAAGCTTTAAGGCGTTTTCATTCACAGAGCTGTTTGATAACGTGGAAAAAATTTGCTTTTCTGACTTCATTGAGAAGAACGATGCTATTATTGTAACGGGAAGCTCTGTTCGTTCAAAGCTTTTTTCCGTTAGAGATTGTCAAAGCATTGTAAAAAAAGCAATAATCAAATCTCTTGAAAAATCTTATGGAATTACAATTTTCCCCGAAACAGGAATAAGAAAGAGAATAGAGTTTTTTATTCTTGATAACGTGGTTACTATAATGCTTGATACTACAGGCGCCCCTTTGCACAAAAGGGGGTATCGTCCTGAAGCGGGAGCAGCCCCTTTGCGAGAAACATTGGCGGCGGCTATGGTGAATCTTTCAAGAATGCGCGATGGGGTGGCAACAGTTGACCCTTTTTGCGGGTCTGGAACGATTCCCATAGAAGCGGCTCTTATGAGCATAAATCGTGCCCCCGGAATAAACCGAAAATTTGATGCCATGGATTTTTCCTTTGTTCCCCGCAAATTATGGAAAGAGGCAATTGATGAAGCAAAATCTCTTGAAAAAGTCGGTAACGTTGAAATATTCGGATATGACGTTTTGCCCGAAGTTATAGAGGTGGCAAAGGCAAATGCAAAACGTGCGGGAG
>JAZRPU010000038.1:0-5453 GCA_045649365.1 Eubacteriales bacterium
TTTTTGTAAAATAGTCAATTAATATATTAATATATTATTTTGCTTTTTGAGCGGAGTGAGAAAAGCTTCATTTATTCCGCATTCCGCATTCCGAATTCCGCATTAGTTATAGTTCTAACTCTATCCAAAGTGGAAAAACTCATCTTTCGGCTTATCCATAATTCCGAATTAGTTACAGTTCCGCATTAAACGAAAGCTCTGAATTGAAAATACTATTGACAATTAAGCTTTAATATGCTAAAATCGATTTACTTCGTGAGGGAGTAGCAAGCGTGAAAACGTGGCAAGTCAACATACTGACCTTTTGGTCTGGCTTGCATTAAATTGCAAGACTCATGTATAGACGAGCTGTTGTCAGTAGATGCCTGCTTATTCGGCTACACATGAGAGAAATGTCAATCAGCCGAGCATAGCGGGTCTATGCTCGATTTTTTTCGCATAATAATTAATCAAATAATTCTATGAGGTAAAAAATGTACGGACTTACTTTTTTCATAAACAGCATTTTGCTTGGAGTTGGACTTGCTATGGACGCATTTTCCGTTTCTCTTGCCAACGGATTGAACGAGCCTGAAATGGGCAAGAGTAGAATGGGAAAAATTGCTTTTGTGTTTTCTTTCTTTCAGTTTGCCATGCCAATGATAGGGTGGATATGTGTAAGCACTGTGGCAAAGCTGTTTACGTCTTTCAGCAGATTTATTCCATGGATTGCCCTTGTGCTTCTCTGCTTTATTGGTGGAAAAATGCTTATTGAGGGAATAAAGAATAAAGATTCTGATGAAGAAAAAAGTGCAGTAGGATTATCTGCTTTATTGCTTCAGGGGGTTGCCACGTCTATAGATGCCCTTTCCGTCGGATTCACTATTTCAGATTATAAAGCGGTGCAAGCGGTTTTAGCTTGCGGAATTATTGGAGTGATAACGTTTTTTATTTGTTCGTTGGGCTTGTTCCTTGGAAAAAAATTCGGAACGCGCCTTGCTGGAAAAGCGGGAATTTTAGGAGGAGCAATACTCATTTTTATAGGTCTTGAGATATTCATAACGTCATTTTAATTATAAGGATATCTTAAAGCATAGGAGGGAAAAATGCTTCTTTTAAACAGCTACGTCACGTCTTTTACAAGCACGTATTCAAAAAAAGTGGCGGAAAAAATAATTAATAACGATTCAAATAAAACAGGCTTTGAGATTCAGAAAGCAGAAGAGGGAGAGGTGGGGAAATTCTTTCTCTCTCCAAAGAAAGAAAAGGGGAATAGCTCCTTTTTGCCATATTTGACTCTTTCAGTCAGTGAAAAGGTTGACGGGGCATTGGTCTACGTTCGCATGGATTCCAAAAAGGGAAAAAAAGCATTCGTACTTTCCGTTTTCTCACTTCTTGCAGTCGCTTTGGTATGTCTTATAGTTTTTGCAGTAAAAGGATTGATTCACTTTGTTTTCCCGTTGGCGTTTGGAATAGCTCTTCTTTTTGCGCTTAGGTTGACGGAAAAGGCGTGGGCAAAGGCTTGCTGTATTAAATCGGTGAAAAAATTCGGTAAAATTCTTGGATATACGCCTGACAAGGTCATCATATTCAAGGTTAAGAAGTCATAAGAAAAGAGGATAATATGGAAATTATATCTGTTCGTGAAAATCCTGAAATGGCAGAGGAATTTATAAAATATTTTCAAAGCAAGTGGGCTTCTGAAGATAGTATGATGGTATATGAGGACTGTATAAAAAACTGTATTTCTGTCAAAAGCTTTCTTCCTCAATGGTATTTGCTTAAAGAAGGAAAAGAAACCGTAGGCTGTGCGGGAATTATAACAAACGATTTTATCAGTCGAATGGACCTTTATCCTTGGCTTTGCGCTTTGTTTATTGAAGAAAAACACCGCGGTAAAGATTTGGGCAGACTCCTTATAGAAAAATGCAAGGAAGAAACGAAAAAAGCGAAATTTCCTGCTCTTTATCTTTGCACAGACCATCTGGGCTACTATGAGCGTTTTGGCTTTGAATATGTGGGAGAGGGCTATCACCCTTGGGGCGACAGCTCAAGAATATATAAAGCGGATTTATAAAATGTTTTCAGAAAATCGGGGGATAATATGTTTAAATTTGAAAAGATTATCAATTCTGATGAAATACGCGAAAAGTTTTCAAAAAGTTTTTTGCTTTCGTGGAAAGAATTCAAAACGGAAAACAACTTTCTTGTGAAGCTCATGACGGGAAAGAAATATTCTTTGACGTCAGATATGCTTCATTTATACGATATGATTGCCATTTCAAAAGAAACTACCTTTGCTTCTGCCATAAGGCGTCTTAAATCAAAGGAGGGCGATGTTTATTTTATGTCTGAAAAATCATCTTTCCCTGATTGTGAAGGAATTGTTTTCGAGGGTGTTTCTCACAAGGGCGACGTGTTCAAAGGAAACAGCAAAGAGTTGGCAGATCTGATAGAGTGTGAATGGGAAGAAGAGGGTGAGCGGGTGTTGCCTTTGGATTTATACGTTTTTGACGATGCTATGAAAAAAGCAATTGTATTTACTTCAGACATAGCCGAATATGAAGAAGAGGTTGACGGAGAAGTTACCGAAAAAGAAACCCGACTTTGCTTCAGTTGTAAAAGAAGAAAAAGCTTGGAGAATTAAAAATACAAGAAATAAGGCTGTTTCAAATCACTTGAAACAGCCTTAAGTTTAGCTTTTTGTTATTAGATTATTTTCCAAGAAAATAGCTTTTGATTATCAAATAATCTGTAGAATCAATGTCACCGTCGCTGTTTGAATCTGTAGCGGTAAAATATACACCCTCGAGGGAAGAATTATTGAGGAAAGAATTTTTGATTATCAAATAGTCAGTCGCATCAATTTCTCCGCTTCCGTTAACGTCACCGTTAATTACTATCGTGTAGTCGGTTCCATTTTCGTCAGTTACAACGTATCCTGTGCCAACGAAGGAATCTTCAGAGATGGAGGCACCTTCTGCATCTTTAATAGTAACGGAAATTCCGAATTCCATAAGAGCGTTTTTAACGTCAGATACCGTTGTTTTTTCTTTAACGTTAGGCATAAGCTTTGATTGGGAATCCATATAGAAATCGCTTTCTTCATCGGATGCATTGTTTGTTTCAACAAAAGTAAATTTATTCTCTTTCGCATATTCTTCAGCGGCAGAGCCTTTTGCACCCTCTATGGTGAAATTTTCAATGCGGCCGTTTTCATCTGTAAATCCGAAAGCACGAGTATCAATTGTTTCAACAGAAGCAGGTATTTTTATCTTATTAAGAGCGTAACAATTCAGAAACGCGCAATTTCCGATATAGTTTAAGGAATCGTTAAACTTAACGCTTTCCAAGGAAGAGCAACCATAAAAAGCGTAGCTTTCAATAGTGGCCAAGCCCTTACCCATGGTAACGCTTTTAAGAGAGGGACAGTAAAAAAATGCTTCATATTCGATGTTTTCAACGGAGTCGGGAATTACAATTGTTTCCATGTAGCGATAGGCAAAAGCACTCGTACCAATGGAAAGTATTTCTTCATTTTCAGGGAAAGTCACGCCATGCATAGAAAATAGAAGTTTTTTGCTTTCGGTTTCAATTAAACAGTTATCAGTAGAATGATACGTTTTGTTTTCTTTAGACACTGTGAAGGTTTCAAGATCAAAAAGTTCGGTAAAGGCGTAAGGATAAATTTCAGAAACCGAACTGCCTAAATACACAGTTTTTAGAGAAATGCAAGCGTCAAAAGCAAACATTCCTATTGATAAAACAGAATCGGGAACGTGAATTTCCTTTAAGCCTTCGCAGCATGAGAATGCATAATCATCAATCACCGTTACGCTTTGGGGAATGGTTATAGATTCAAGATTTGAACAACCGTAAAAGGCGGAATCTCCAATAATAGTAACAGTTCCATCATTGGGGATAACGCTGTTCATACAGCCTAAAACAAGCTTGTTTGACTTTTTTTCAATTAAGCAGTTGTCTTTGGAGAAAAACGTTGTATTATTTTCATCAACGGTAATACTTTCAAGAGATGAACAATTGTCAAATGCCCATTTTTCAATCATATTTACTGATTGCGGAATGTGTAAGCTTTTCAAGGAATCGCAAAATCCGAAAGCAAAAGAATATATAGTTTCCAGCGTTGAGGGGAGAGAAACGCTTGTAACTCCGCTGCAATCGAAAAACATATCATTGGGAATTACGGTGATACCTTCGTTTATGACAATTTTCTGTATGTCGTACCAATATTCTGTCAACTCGGTGTCCACAATAGAATCTAATTCACCGGTACCGGAAAAGGTGAGCGTTCCATTTTCGGTGTCATAAGTCCAAGTGGCGTTTTCTCCGCATGTGCCCGAAAGCTCTTCTGCATAAGCGGTGAAAGAGAAGCAGGAGAGGAGAAAACAAAGTGATAATAAAAATGATAATTTTTTCATGGCTTTTGTCCTTTTTGCTCTTTTGTTATTAATCTCGTCTTTTTCCGAAAAGATTTAAAACGTAAAATAAAAATCTTAAGAAATAAATAAGGGAGGTTAAAAGGGAGGCAAGATACGTCAACGCGGCGGCAGAAAGAACCTTTTCTGCACCGGGCATTTCATCTTCAGATAAAATTCCCTCTGCCTGAAGCATTTGCTTTGCTCTTCTGCTGGCGTTAAGCGCAACAGGAGAGGTTACTAATGTAAATAAAAATGACATTCCGTAAAGAATAACGCCTAACATAGCAACGTAAAATCCTAAATCTGAATTTTCAGACGTTGAAAGGTAAAGGTCAATAAGCAATCCTACAAGCACCAAGGGCATTGCAAGAAATGAGCCTATATTTGCTACGGGAACTATTGCTGTTCTGATTTTATAGAATAAATACCCCTTTTTGTTTTGCATAACGTGTCCGATTTCATGAGCCGCAACAGCTACAGCGGCAACGGAGCTTGAACTGTAGGTACTGTCTGAAAGGTTAACAACGCTTTTTGCAGGGTGATAATGGTCTGTCAGCTCTCCGCTGACTTTACCGATTTGAACGTCAACAACCCCGTTTGACCTCATAAGTCTGTAAGCGGTATTGTATCCGTCGTAACCTGAACGGTTTTGTATTTTTCCATATTTTTTATATGTGCTTTTAACTTTAAAGCTGGCATAAAGGGATAAAAGCATACAAATCAAAAGTGGGATAATAAATGGTAAATAACTGCTGTAGTAACCAAGATATAACATGTTTTTTCCTTTCTTTCTTTTTTTGTTTTTTATTATAAATCAGAAAAATAAACATATCATTAATTCGGAGCTTTTTTAATGCGGAACTACTTCAATGCGGAATTCGGAATGCGGAATTACTTCAATGCGGAATTCGGAATGCGGAATTACTTCAATGCGGAATTCGGAATGCGGAATTACTTCAATGCGGAATTCGGAATGCGGAATGCGGAATTATTGACACATTAAAGGATATACTTTGCCATTTTTGACAAAGCTAA
>JAZRPU010000039.1:0-3045 GCA_045649365.1 Eubacteriales bacterium
TAACGCGTTCTGCCGCTTTCACCGCAACTCCATAAGTAGAGCTTATTTTCGACGAAATGGACATGCTTAATATTTTATATCCCTTTTCCGCATAGCCCTTGAAAATAAGATAAAACTCTTCAGGACTTGCAGGAGCAGAGGTTACTTCAAACTTTTTGTTTGACAATATCTTGTAAAATTCTTCTCTTTCAATATTGCTCCAATCAAGAGTAGTTTGAATATCTCTTCCGTCGCTTATATGAACGTGTCCGTGAATGTAATCTTCAACCTTGAAATAATCCCTTATTTCCTTTGATATATCACAGGCAACATCTGCTAAAATTATGTATTTTTCCATAAATTTTCTCACTCATACCTTTAATCATACCGCCAAAAAGTATATAAATTTTTCATTTTTCGACACTTTTCTACGATAACATTCATAATGTATCATATTCATTCATAAATGTCAATTGATTTTTCAAAAATAGCCCCTATAAATAATGGGAAATCACATATTAACGCCCATAAACAAAAAAACAAAAAAGCTGTACCAGCCTAAAAAACTGATACAGCCTTTATTTTAAAAATCGTTAGTTAACCTTTTTAACGGTTACCTTATACGTTCCGTTTGCACCGTTTGCGGCAGAAACGCCGATATTGGCGGTAGCGGGAGCGGCGGGAGCTGCCTTTGCGGGAGCTTCTACCTTGGGAACGTCAATGTTTTGTCCCAACGTTCCATTCTTTCTCTTTTCAAAGAAGCCTAAAGCTACCTTATCAAAGAGAGCATAGGAGAGAACGTCTTCATCCTGTTTTATATAATCCTTGATTTCCCCTCTCAACTTGTCAAGCTCGGGAGCAAGAGCATCTGCAGGTCTGCCCTCAACGGGTTTTTCGTCACCGCATATTTTCTTGAAAAATTCGGGCTTGATAGGTGCGGGAGCTCTTCCGTAGTCGCCTCTTACCAATCCTTTAAATTCCTTGGAAACAAGCTTGTAGCGTTCGCCAAGCAAAACATTAAGAACTGCTTGTGTACCAACAATCTGAGAAGAAGGAGTTACGAGAGGAGGATATCCTGCATCTTCACGAACTCTTGGAACTTCTTCAAGAACGTTGTTAAGCTTATCAAGAGCATTTTGTTTTTCAAGCTGGGAAATAAGGTTGGAAAGCATTCCGCCTGGAACCTGATAAATCAAAGCGTTAACGTCAACCTTCAAAACACCTGTTTTGATAAGTCCGCATTTGATGAAATCTTCTCTGATTCCTGTGAAATATTTTGATACTTCGTTGAGCTTGTTAAGGTCAAGGCCTGTATCGTAAGGAGTTCCCGCAAGAGATGCTACGAGAGGCTCTGTGGGAGGCTGTGAAGTTCCCATTGCGAAAGGTGAAATTGCTGTGTCAACAATGTCAACGCCTGCTTCAATAGCCTTGAGAACAGACATAGATGCAACGCCCGCTGTATAGTGGGTATGCAATTCAACGGGAACGGAAACTTCAGATTTGATAGCCTTTACCAAATCATAAGTTTCATAAGGCTTAAGAAGACCCGCCATATCCTTAATACAGATAGAGTCTACGCCCATTTCACAAAGCTCTTTTGCAAGACGTGCAAAATATTCGTTATTGTGAACAGGGCTTGTGGTATAAGAAAGAGCAACCTGAACGTGTCCGCCCTCTTTTTTAGTTGCGTTTATAGCAGTACGGAGGTTACGGGCATCGTTAAGAGCGTCGAAAATTCTTATGATATCAATACCATTTGCTATAGATTTCTGAACAAAATATTCAACAACGTCATCGGAATAATGACGGTAGCCCAAAATGTTCTGACCTCTGAAAAGCATTTGGAGCTTTGTGTTTTTAACAGCAGCTCTTATTGTTCTGAGTCTGTCCCAAGGGTCTTCCTCAAGGAAACGAAGACAAGAATCAAAGGTTGCTCCGCCCCAAGCTTCGAGAGCGTGGTAACCCACGTTATCCAAAGCGGTAAGAATGGGCTTCATTTGTTCGGTAGTCATTCTTGTAGCCGCAAGAGATTGATGCGAATCTCTCAATACGGTTTCAACTATTTTTACCTTTGCCATATTATTATCCTTTCAATAATTATCTTAAATCTTAAAGAGAGAGAGGAACACGCCCGCCGCAACTGCGGAACCGATAACACCTGCAACGTTAGGTCCCATAGCATGCATAAGCAAGAAGTTTGAAGGATCCTCTTTTTGTCCCACAATTTGTGAAACACGGGCTGCCATAGGAACAGCGGAAACGCCCGCTGAACCGATAAGGGGGTTTATTTTTCCCTTTGTTACGAAGCACATGATTTTTCCGAAAACAACACCGCCCATTGTTGCAAATGCAAAAGCGGCAAGACCAAGGCAAATAATACCAAGAGTTTTGAAATCCAAAAAGCTTTCAGCTTTTGCTGTGGCACCAACGGAAATACCAAGTAAAATCGTAACGATATTCATAAGCTCATTTTGAGCAGTTTTTGCAATTCTGTCAACAACTCCGCAAACCTTCATAAGGTTACCGAGCATAAGCATTCCAACAAGGGCTGCTGCATCGGGAAGGATAAGGGAAACTACTGCTGCAACAACGATGGGGAAAACAACCTGTTCAAGCTTTGATACAGGTCTGAGAGCGTTCATTTTGATAGTACGTTCCTGTTTAGAGGTAAACAGCTTCATAATAGGAGGCTGAATGAAAGGAACGAGAGCCATGTATGAATAAGCAGCAATTGCAATTGCTCCCAAAAGATGAGGAGCTAAAGTTTTAGTAACAAAAATCGCTGTAGGACCGTCTGCACCGCCGATAATACCAATAGCGGCAGCTTCTGCAACGGTAAATCCCAAAAGCAAAGCTCCGATGAATGCGGCAAAAACACCAAACTGTGCAGCCGCGCCTAAAAGAAGGCTTTTAGGGTTAGAGATAAGAGGAGTAAAGTCGGTCATCGCTCCAACACCAAGGAAGATAAGAGGAGGATAAATACCTAACTTAACACCGAGGTAGAGATAGTCGATAAGTCCAGCCTCATGTCCAAGCGCAGCCCAGTCGATAATACTTTTTCCATCA
>JAZRPU010000040.1:0-16743 GCA_045649365.1 Eubacteriales bacterium
AAAGCAGAGAAGTATATTTTAGTTACAGAGTCCGGAATTGTTATACTTTTGAGAGAGGAGCAACCATAAAATGCAGAGTCACCTATGTATTTTACGCTACCATCTGATGGAATTACACTATTTTTGCAACCCGCAACCAAAGTTTTGCTTTCGGTTTCGATTAAACAATTGTTTTCAGAATGATAAACTGTATTTCCCGATGAAACGACAATGCTTTCGAGAGAGGGGCAATTACAAAATGCATCGTAGCTTATTTCGGTTACAGAGTCTGAAATCGAAACACTCACGAGAGCTAAACAACCATGAAACGCATCTTCGCCTATATAGGTCACAGAGTTCGGAATTGTTATACTTTCAAGAGATCTGCAATAAATAAACGCATCTTCGCCTATATAGGTTACAGAGTTCGGAATTGTTATACTTTCAAGAGATTTGCAATGTAGAAACGCCCCGTTGCCTATGGATGTAACAGAGTTCGAAATTGAAACGCTTTCGACAGATAAGTCAGAAAACGCCCAAGAGCCTATGGAAGTTACGCCTTTTTTTATTACAATGGATTTAATGTTTTCGCTTTGGGAAGCCCAAGGACATTCACCGTGAGAATAAAAATCATCCATTACTCCATCACCTGAAATGGTGAGAGTGCCGTTATCGAGAGCCCATACGAGATTTGCTCCGCAAGTGCCTGAAAAATCTTCTGCAAAAGCGGTGAAGGTGAATGCAGAGAGCATCAGGCAGAGGGAAAGAACGAAGGAAAGAATTTTTGTTACCTTTTTCATAATTGGTCCTTTCTGCTGATTTTTGCAGCTTTCGTTTTTTTATTTACAGTTTTTGATGAGTTTTTTGCTTTATTTATTAATTTACAGTTCACCGAAAGCGTTCGTTCGTTGATACAATCGGGAAAAACAATTTGGAGCAAAGAGTTGATATTGACTGATATCAAATAAAACAATTTTTTGAACGCGGTTATTAACTATCTGAAAACGGCTATAAATTCTCCATAAAACAAAAAGCGCGCCACCCGAAGCTGACGCACTGCAAAACGCAAACTCCGATTGTCGCCAAACAAATTTCAAATAGAATTGAACGTTTTTGTTACATTCCTTTTTGTTAAAACAGAATCGAACATTTTTGTCACGCTATTTTTACGAAATAGAATAACCTTCCCGTCGCAATCATTTTGCGGAATTTGCGGTTTTACCAAATTCTTAAAATGATTGAAACGATAAAAAGGGTATACTACCCCCTTGGAGAAAATTTAGCTAATTCCACTTCGAAAACGCGACCGTTTTTGCTCGGAAAACACAACTGATTCTACTGAGAAAATGCAATCAGCCTTATTCCGAAAATAAAGACAATTCTATTTATTAAATTCGTTTGGCAGATAAATTATATCACATCGGTTTTGGAAATGCAATAATTTTCGAGATTAAAAAACATAAATTATTTATAATTCGGTTGTACAGTAAAGAAAATCTTTAAAAAAGCACGTTTAACAAAACTCAAACATTTTTTAAAGATAACAAAAACATATTAAAAGTATAATTCAACCATGAAAAAAGAAAGAGGTACTAATCATGAACAAAAACGACCAAAATTTTCTTGTGCAAAAAAACACCGAAAAGGAGCACACCGCCATTGACGCTCTTAAAGCGTTGGATAAAAAAGTAAAACGCCCCGCTTGCGTTTTTGCTTACGTTTTCGGGTGCTTAAGCGCAATTATTATGGGGAGCGGCATGAGTCTTGTTATGACAGATATTGCAGAAATAGTGGGGATTGGAAAGCCTATGACATGGGGCATTGTTATTGGAATTATAGGAATGTTAATGGCAATTGTCAATTATCCCATATTCAAAAGTATTCTTAATTCACGACGCGCAAAATATGCTGATAAAATTATTGATATCAGCGATAAAATAATGAATAAATAAGATATAAAAAGGAGCAAATAATAATGGAAAACAAATTTAAAACAGAACAAGAAACAGAAAAAGAAATATTGGAGCTTAACAAGCAGTTTTCCGAGTTTCTTCACACAAAAGGCATTTCCGCCAAATTCAAATTAGCTTTTAAAAACATGAGCGAATCCGCAAAAAGTCAACGTGAAGCCGACAAATCAAGCTTTGAAGCGGTGAAAGCTCAATCTGAAGAAAACAATAAGGATTTTGCAGAATTTCTTCGCACAAAGGGAATTAAAGCCAAATATGAATTAGTTATAGAAAACATCAAAAAAGGCGTAAAATCAGCCCCTGACAATACAGCTTCACAAATTGCAAAGGTTAAAGCGGAAACACAAAAATCAATTTCCAATTCAAATGCGCCCTCTCAAAAACACGCTACGTCAGAAATAACTGCCTCTACCCTTGAAGAAGAATTTAACGCGTTTCTTAAATCAAAGGGCTTGGATAATAAATATACCGTTTCCGTAACAGAAGAATAAACCGTATTTTTGTATACCCTTTCTATACTTCATATATCCGTTTTTCAATAAATATATTTAATTCAATGATATACATCTTTTTGGGATATACAAAAAAATATTTACCATGCAAACAAACTTCAAATTAAAATTTTAATTTATAACCATAAAATTTCTCCGTGTTTTTTCTACACAAAGAAGCATAAAAAAACTTGCTTTAAGCAAGTTTTTTCATAGATAAACTAAAAGAGGGCGCAAACTACGCGCCCTCATATTTTACGTTAATTTTTATCAGCCTGGATTAACGGGATTCATATCGTCTTTTTTATTTTTAACAATATAAGCAATAACCGCGATAGCAGCTACAACAACACAAGCAACAACAATCCAGAGAATAACGTTAGGTCCGTTTTTCTCTTCCCCTTCAGAAGATTCTTCCTTGCTTTCAACTGCGGATTCAACGCTTTCGTCAGAAGCAGAAGAAGGATTTTCAACGCTTGAAGCATTTTCAGAAGCAGTTGCTTCACCGCTTACAGCAGAATTTTCCTCTGTTGATGCAGATTCTACAGAAGCGTCGGTTGAAGCTTCAGCGGATTCTTCAGAAGCATCCACTCCGCTTTCCACAGCAGATTCCTCTGATACAGCGTTTTCTGAAGAATCAGCACTGTTTTGAGATTCTTCCGACTCTGTTTTATCTTCAGAAACTACAGAAGCGGTTGCTCCGTTAAGACCGATATTACAAGCTTTTCCAAGTCCGTTTACCGTTTTAAGCTCGGGCAAACCGGAAGTACCGCTCAAGGAGCCTGTATCGGGTAAACCAACTGTTAAAACTTCAACGGTTGTACTCACTTTATCAAGAGTTTCAACGGAAAATTTAACTTTAATTCCCAATTTTCCATCGTTTACCACGCCTTTACCCTCGGGAGAATCCCCATCATAAAGCATATTAACGGTTATAACCTTTTTTCCGTCTACTTCTTTTTCAACGTAAAAGGTTTCCAACCCTGTGCCCCAATCAGAAGCCACTCCTTCAAGACTCAAAAGCTTTAAATGAGCATGGTCATATTTAATATCAGCAGTCAAGGAAAGAAGTCCGTTTGACGCGGTGATATTATTAGCATAAAAAGACACAGTAAAGGAATTACCCTTTGACACTTTGTATGAATCTGACTCGGCAGACATTTCAAAGGAATAATCCGCCCCAAAGCAAAAAGCACTAAAAAGGCTTAAAATCATTATTGAAATTAAAACCGAAACTATTCTACGCTTCATAAAACACTTCTCCTTTCGGGGAACAAAAGCTTATTTCAGATAACCATCTCTGTAAAGAAGCTCTGCAATAAGAACAGCACCACCTGCTGCGCCTCTTAAGGTATTATGTGAAAGACCGATAAATTTATAGTCAAATACAGAATCAGATCTGAGTCTTCCCAAGGAAATACCCATACCTTTTTCAATGTTTCTGTCCAATTTTGTTTGAGGACGGTTAAATTCTTCAAAGTAATTAAGGAATTGTTTTGGTGCGCTGGGTAATTCAAGCTCTTGAGGTCTGCCAGAGAAATTCTTCCAGATATCGATAATTTCATCTGCGCTGGGCTTAATTCTGGAGAAGCTAACAGAAATTGCAGCCAAATGTCCGTCAGATGCGGGAACGCGGATACATTGAGCAGAAATTGTGGGGTTGGAAGCAGGAATGATAAGTCCTTTTTCGATTTCACCCCAGATTTTCAAGGGTTCTTTTTCGCTCTTTTCTTCTTCTCCACCGATATAAGGAATAACGTTATCGTTAATTTCGGGGAAGCTTTCAAAGGTTTTACCTGCTCCTGAAATTGCCTGGAACGTTACAACGTTAACCTTGGAAATTTCATATTTCAAAAGAGGTGTAAGAGCGGGAACGTAGCTTTGGATAGAGCAGTTA
The DNA here is from genome assembly GCA_045649365.1 of Eubacteriales bacterium. Classification (GTDB taxonomy): domain Bacteria; phylum Bacillota; class Clostridia; order Oscillospirales; family CAG-382; genus SIG653. The sequence goes on from JAZRPU010000040.1 coordinate 4,338, forward strand.
GGTTTAACAGCAATAAATCCTCTCTTTGTTCCAAGACGTTTTTTCTGATATTCAATAATGTCAAGATGTCCAGGGTTAAGCTCGGGAATAACCATAGGAACGTCTAACGTCATTCTGTTTGCAGAGTTATTGGAAATAACAGGAATTTCAGCTCTTGCATAAGCTTCTTCCAAAAGCTTGATTTCGTCTTTGGGCATATCTACTGCGCAAAATACGAAATCAACGTTTTCAGCTATTGTTTCAACGTCGGAAGCGTCAACAATAACCATATTTTTAACTAATTCGGGCATTGGAACTGACATGCGCCATCTGTTTCCAATTGCTTCTTCATAAGTTTTTCCTGCGCTTCTGATACTTGCTGCCAACAAGGAAATTTCAAAATAAGGGTGGTCTGCAAGCAAAGTGATAAATCTCTGACCTACCATACCCGTTGCGCCAACTATACCACATTTCATTTTTTTCATAATTATGTTACCCGTTGCAAATGCAACTTTCCTTTCTTACTTTTAACCGTTTTAAAAAACGGTCACAATATAAGTATATGCCTTTTATGGAAAGGATATCTTTTTGCTCTTTGAGGACGTTTGTCCTCAAAGAGCTGTATTTTTCAATTATTGGGAAACTACTTCAGATGTAGCTTCAGAAACTACTTCAGAAGCTGTTTCAGACGTAGCTTCAGAGGTTGCTTCTTCGGAAGTTGCTTCTTCAGATGCTGCAGAAGAGCTTTCTGCCGAAGCATCTGTTGATGCGTCGGTAGAGGAATCTGTAGAAGTTTCGGTTTCAAACTTGTAGTCTGCAGGAAGTCCTGTTACAGTAGCTTTTCCGTATTTCTTGAATGCGGAGAAATCTTTGATATTAGTGTTGGATTGACCTGTTTTTTCGTCAACGGTAACGGAAATATCAACTGTTTTGAGAACTGTGGGGTCAAAAGATTCAAATACGCTTACGTCTGAAATGTTTTTGTTTTCTGCCAAATTGATGTTAGAAAGCTTTTCAAGGCCTTTGATTCCGGAGATATCAGCCAAAATATTTGTGGAAAGGTTAAGAGTTTCAAGTTTAGGCATATTTTCTGCAAGATTGCCTAATTTTTCGATTTTGTTATCAGATGCTTCGAGAGTTTTAAGACTCTTTAAGCCTGTGAGAACGGAAAGGTCTTTAACCTTGTTTCCTGTAATTGTAAGGGTTTCCAAATCTTTAAGTCCTGCAAGAGCAGAAATGTTTTCAAGAGTTCTGATAGGTTCTTTTTCTTCTGCTTCGCCTTCTTCAGAAGTTGCTTCAGAAGATTCTTCTTTTTCCTCTTCCTTTTCAGCGTTGTTGGAAAGGTCGAGAGTTACAAGGCTTGTAACTGTGCCGATAGTTCCCAAATCCTTAATTTCGTTGTCTGTAAGGGTAAGAGTCTGAAGCTTTGTATTTTGTGCGCCGATTCCATCAACCTTAACAATCTCGTTATTGGAAAGGTCAACTGTGTTAACGTTAACGAGAGAGCCAACGGGGGACATATCTTTGATTTTGTTATTTGATGCATAAAGGATTCTTAATTCTGTAAGTTCTTTAACTGCGCTCAAATCTTCAATTTCATTTGTGTAAGCCATGAGGTTTTTAAGGTTCTTGAATTTAGAAAGAACGGAAATATCCTTAATAGCGTTTTGGCTTATATCAAGAGTTGTAAGGGTTTCGGGAGCATTTTTCAAAGAAGAAATGTCTGTAAGACCCATTGCTGCTGCAGAAAGGCTGAAAAGGTTAGGTACTGTTTCAGCAGTAATTTTATCAAAGGAGTTAACGGAAGTTCCCGTTACTTCAAAATATTTAAGAGCGGGAAGATTTTCAATTCCGTCAAGAGTTGTGAGTCCTGAATATCCCAAAGCGAGATATTTAAGGTTTTTCATATCCTTAAAGCAATCGAGAGTTGTGATTTCGGTGCAGTCCAATTGGTCAACCTCGGGCATCGCGGTATACATTCCGTATTGATAGTAAAGATAGTAGTTATAGTAGTTTTGTCTTATACCGGCGCCAGATGCGGAAACGTATTTAAGATTTCTGAAATTCTTCAAAATTTCGGGTGTAAGCTCGCTGCATTCAAAGGTAATGCTGTGAACTTCTTTGGATTCTTCTTCAGAGGAAGAAGATTCAGATGATGCATCTTCGGAAGAAGCTGCTTCAGAAGATGATGCTTCAGAAGATGCAGATTCGCCTGAAGCGGATTCGGTTGATTCTTCAGATTCCTCTTCTTTGGAAGAAGGGTCTGCAAGAAGCTCTGCTACGTCAGATTCTGCATTTGAGAGCTTTTCTTCAGCATAAACGCTGTCACCAAGACAGATAACGTTTTTGAATCCGTCTTCAGAGGTGTATTCTATAGTAAAGGAAAGATATTCGTATTTGTCAAGGGCTTCTTGGTCGATATCTTTAGGGTAGAATTTCTCGCCTACAAATTCTCCGTGAGCATCTGCAAAGTTTTTGGCAAATTCTTTGTGGGGAACAAGGCTTGATGTCATATATACAGTTCTCAAGCCGAGAAGAGCTATAAATGCAACAACCAATACCGTAAGAATCATCAAGAAAATAAATTTCTTTTTCAAACTGCTTTTTGAATAGTTCGCCATTTTTATTATCCTCCGTAAATTAATCGCTATTAAACTAACTATCCCGTGAGGGCATAATACCACCACTAAAAATGAATAATACCACATCTTAACGAAAAAATCAATACTTTATGAGAAAAAATTAACTTTTTAAATGCAAACATTTTGTGGACTTGACCTTTTTTTCATTATATTTTGTTTATTTTTTATCTCTGAAAGCCGTTTTTTTAGTTTTTCACTTCAAAAACAGTCTTCTTGATATTTGTATTTTTCTCTTTGTTTTCCCATTGAATGAGTATTTTTTTACGTTAAAAAGCATTTTTAAAAAGTTTTTCACGCTTTTTTAACGATAATTTTCAGATATTTTCAATATTTTTTTGCGAAAGCTATTGATTTTTTCCAAAAAGAATGTTATACTATCAGAGCATGAAAAAAAGTTTCAACTTGAAAGTGAGGGAAAAACAATGAAAGAAGGTATCCATCCCGTTCTCAAAGAAGCAACAGTTCGTTGTGCTTGCGGTGAGGAATTCAAAACTCTTTCCACTAAAGAAACTCTTAAAGTGGATATTTGTTCTAAATGCCATCCGTTCTATACCGGTAAACAGAAATTCGTTGATGCCGGCGGTAGAGTTGATAAATTCAAGAAGAAGTACAATCTTCAGTAATTGTCTTTTATCGGCATAATAATGAGCATAAAGTAAAAGAGCAAGCAAAGGCTTGCTCTTTTTTCTTTATTTTCCTAATATATTAGAAGGTGATGTTTCGATTAAAAGGTGATGTTTCGAAGGATTATTGAAGCATCACCTTTTTTTATATGGCTTAATTAAGCTCTTTTATTGATAATCGTCTTCTTTGGAAAACATTTTTCTGATAAATTTCCCGAAAAATAAAGCAGAAGCAGACAAAATCCACACTATCCACCAGCAATAAGAATTAAGGGGTACGGTTTTGAATATATCCCGCATGCTTGGAATAAGGATAACGGAAAGCTGCAACGCTGCACAAAGGATAAATGCACCCACAAGATACAAATTGGAGAAAATGCTTCCTTTTCTCATATTAAAGGAATGAAAAAGTTGGGAAAGAGAAAGAACAGCAAAAGACATCGTTCTACCTGTGAAATGTCCTCCCGCCTTTGCGCCGATAATATAGGCAGAAAGAGAAAGGATTCCAATTATAACCCCGCCAAAGAGAATTTCTCCGCCCATTCCCCCTGAAAAAATACCGTCTTTTTGTTTTACGGGCTTTTTCTTCATAATATCCTTTGGCGGTTTTTCAGTTCCCAGAGCTATAGCGGGGAGAGAATCTGTAACGAGATTCACCCATAAAAGCTGAATTGCGGCTAAAGGAGATGGAAGTGAAGCTAAAATAGCACATAAAACAACTAAAATTTCACCTATATTACATGAAAGCAAAAAGTGAACGCTTCTTCTTATGTTTGCATATATTCCTCTTCCCTGCTCCACCGCATCAACTATAGTTGAAAAATTATCATCTGTAAGAACCATGTCAGATGCCGCTGACGCTACCTCTGTACCGCTTATTCCCATGGCGCATCCGATATCACTTGCTTTCAGCGCGGGAGCATCATTAACCCCATCCCCCGTCATTGCAACGGTAAAGCCCGCTTTTTTATAGGTTTCCACCACTTCCACCTTAAATTCGGGGGTAACTCGGGCAAAAACGTTATTTTTCAGTATAGCTTTTTTTCTTTCATCGGGAGATAATAATGAAAGCTCCTTTTCCGTTATAGCGCAAGGGTTAAAAAATCCCGCTTCTTCCGCAATTGCTTTGGCGGTGTCTTTATGGTCACCCGTTATCATAACGGTTTTTATTCCCGCTTCTCTGCATTTTTTTATAGCTTCCTTTACCCCGTCTTTTACAGGGTCTTTAATCCCCGAAAGACCTGCAAAATTAAAATCAAGTTCCTTTATTTTTCTTATATCAGGCTCGTTTTTTGTTTCCGAATATGCAAAAGCCATAACTCTCAAGGCTCTTTGAGCCATTTCTACGCTCTTTGTTTTATATTTTTCGGGAAAATATCCGCAAAAGCTTTCCAACGCTTCAGGGGCACCTTTTATCGAAGTGAAATATCCGCTTCCGGTTTTATGTACCGTAAGCATATATTTTTTTGAAGAATCAAAGGGAATTTCTTTAATCCTTTTGAAGCTGTGAAGCAAGCTTTCATATTCCACCGCCCTCTCTTTTAAAGCATTTTCCGTGGGTGAAGAAAAATCGTTACACAGAATTGATATTTTTCGTATTTTTTCCACGTCGCCCACTTCTTCGGTAACGGTCATTTTGTTTTTAGTTATAGTGCCCGTTTTGTCAGAACATATTATTTCCGCACATCCCAGCGTTTCCACAGCGGGAAGAGATTTGACAACAGCTTTTCTCTTTGCCATTTTTTGCATTCCCATGCTTAAAACAACGGTAACAATAGCGGGAAGCCCTTCGGGAATAGCCGCCACCGCAAGACTTACAGAGGTCATGAACATTTCTGCGGCGGGCATCTTTTTAATAAGGGAAAAAATGAAAATCAAGCCGCATATAATCAATGCTCCGTTTCCCAAAATTGTAGAAACGGAAGACAGTTTTTTCTGCAAAGGAGTTTTCTCCTTTTCTGTGTTTGAAAGGGAATATGCAATGGCACCCACTCTGCTGTTTATCCCCGTTGCAACAACAACTCCTTCCCCTTTTCCCGAAATTACGGGACAGCCCGACCATATCATATTCACCATATCGGATATATGAGTGTCACTCTTACAAAGGGCAAAAGGGTCTTTATTCGCTTCTACCGACTCACCTGTTAAGGAAGATTCGTCAACAGACAAAAAATCGCCCTTTAACAGCCTTATATCAGCAGGTGCGACACAACCTTTTTCGATAAAAACTATATCTCCGGGAACTATATTTTCCGCTTTTATCCTCACCTTTTCCCCGTTTCGCAAAACAATAGCTTCGGGAGCTGTCATTTTTTTCAATGCTGCCATCGCGTTTTCAGCTTTGCTTTCCTGCACCGCACCTATTACAGAATTAACTCCCACAATAACGAGAATTGTTACCCAATCGTAATCCCTTTCCTCGCTGAAATAGGAAAGCGCGAAAGAAACAAGTGCGGAAATAAGCAGAATTATAATCATTTTATCTGAAAGCTGACTTATTATTTTTTTTAAAAAACCTCTCTTTTTTTCCGTATCAAAGGTATTTTTTCCATATAATTCAAGCCTTTTTTCCGCTTCCTCTTCCTTTAATCCCACAGAGGTGCTTTCTAAAAGCTCAAGGGTTTTTTTCCCACTTATTGCCCAATATTGAGGAACGTTTTTTTCCTTTTCCATAGCTTATCTCCTTTCTTTTAGTAAGCAATAAAAATAAATTAGGGTATGTCATAAGACAATTTAATATATCAGATATCCCCATTGAAAGCGTTATTGGAGCAATACAGCCTGTAGAAAACGTTACTATGGCAATTATTTTATAAATTCCGAAGGAGCGTTTTAAATCTCCAAAAAGGAATTTCAAACAAGAGGCACTATAATAACACCAGCTTAATACTGCCGCAAAGGCGAAAACCGCCATAAATAAGGCAAAAACAATTCCCCCGCCGCTACCGAAAAATTTGTAAAACAGCTTTGATACAGAATACGTATCAGCACAAAGTAAGCATAAAGCGGTAAGCGTTCCCACCAAAAACGTGTCAACGTATATCTCCATCACCGCCCAAAGACCTTGTTTTTCAGGGTTTGCCATACTTACGCTTGAATGAGCTATGGGAGATGACCCCATTCCCGATTCGTGAGAAAAAATTCCCCTCACAGTTCCCACGTTAAGCGCTCTTGAAAACATAAATGCACTCGCTCCCGCTGTTGCTTGCTTCAGTCCAAAGGCATCTTTAATTATCATAGAAAAGGCATAAGGCAGTTTATCTCCCGTTTTAAAGAGTATATAAACAGTTCCCAAAACGTATAAAACCGTGGATACAGGCACAAGAAAAGAATTTACTTTAACTATTCTCTCTTTCCCACCGAATAAAACTATACTTAATGCCAAGGCAGATATTCCCGCTACAATAAAGGGTGAAACTCCAACGGAAGAAAATGCTTCTGCCATTGCCCCGCTTTGTGCAGAATTTCCACCGCCTAACGATGCAAAAAGGGTGATAACAGCAAAAATCGTTCCCATTTTTGCATATCCCGATTCTTTAAGGGCATACATTGCCCCACCGTTTTTTCCCTTTTTATATTTAACAGCAATAAAGGTTTCCGCATATTTCAACCCCATGGCAAAAAAAGACGATACCCACATCCAAAAAATGCTTCCCGCGCCTCCTTGTGATATGGCAAATCCAATTCCTGTTATACTTCCGATTCCCACAGTCCCTCCCAAAGCTGTGGCAAAGGCAGAAACCGATTCCTTGCTTTTATTTTCGGAAACGAGTTTTTTTATCCCCCTTGCTTGAATAAATCGGCTTTTAAAGGTAAAATATATACCAAAAATCCCAAGTAAAATAACACACGGAAAAGTGATGTATTCCAAAAAAGTCATTCTCGTTCCCCCTTACGAGAACAATATATTTATGTTTGGAATAAAATAATGAGAAAAATATTCAAAAATTTTAAAAAAGCCCTTTTCAATTCCCGAAAAATGTGTTATTATGTAAGAAACACGGTAAAAAAGAGTAAAATTCTTAAAATCCGTCTTAAAATCCATCAGATAGAATTAAAATGATAAATATTTGAAAGGGGAAAAACCATGCCAGTTTTTACCGAATCAAAAAAAGGCTACGATAAAGAAGAGGTTAATAACTTCATAAAACAGCTTAACGAAGCAACGGAAACAAAGCTTGCGGAAAAAGATGCAAGAATTAAAGAATTGGAAAATGAATTAAGACTTTTGTCTAAAAAAGCCGATTCTGAACCTAAAGCCGAAGAAAAAAGCTCTGATGCAGAAGCTGAAACCGAGGAAATGAAGAAAAAATATGAGCGTCTTTGCGCTGATATGGGAGAAAAGCTTTTGCTTGCAGAGGTTAAGGCTTCCGAAATTGTTGACGAAGCTAATGAAAAAGCTGAAAAAATCCTTGCAGATGCCCGCATAAATGCAAATAAAGAGGTTGAAGAAATTCTTGAAGATGCAAAGCTTTCCTCCGCAGGAATCAAAAAGGCTGTTGCAGAATATTCCGCAAAGGAAAGAGAGATAATGGCTCTTCTTCACACAACTGAAGAAACCTTTAACATTGCTTTGGAACGAATTTCAGGTCATATCTACAAGGGTAAAGAATGAAAAAGATAAACACTTCCCAATTAAGAGCAGAATTGGGCAATCTCCACGCGGGAGATGAAATTCTTCTTTCGGGAGTTGCCTATACCGCAAGAGATGCGGCGCATAAAAGAATGCTTGAAGAAGGTATTCCTTTTCCAATTAAAGATGCTGTTATCTACTATGCAGGTCCTACCCCTACTCCTCCGGGAGAAATATGCGGATCCTTCGGTCCTACAACCTCTGCAAGAATGGATTCATTCACGCCTCACCTTCACAGTCTTGGACTTGTTGCTACTATCGGAAAAGGTGACAGAGCGAAAGAAGTGACTGAAAGTATAAAAAAATATGGCGGAGTTTATCTCGTTGCCATTGGCGGTGCGGGAGCGTTATGTGCCGAACGCATCAACTCGCTTGAAGAAATAGCCTTTTTTGATTTAGGCTGTGAATCGGTTAAAAAAGTAACGTTCAAGGATTTTCCACTTATAGTTGCTATTGATAGTAAAGGAAATAATGTTTATGACAGAGAATTTAAAGCTTGATTCTTTCATTGAAAAGGTCAGAAATGAATATATAAACGACCTTTCTGAAATAATATCCGTTCCCAGCGTGGAAAGTAATCCCGTTGGTGAAAAGGTTTTTGGAGAAAACGTTGCCCGCGCTCTTGAAGTTCTTTTGAAAATGGGCGAAAAATACGGTTTTGAATGTGAAAACGTTGATTATCGTTGCGGAAAGGTTACTCTTAAATCAGAAAATAAAAGGTCTGCTCCATATAAAGAGGGATACGAAAACGAAATTGGGGTTGTAGGACATATAGACGTAGTTCCCGCTGAAAGCTCTACATGGAGCTGTGACCCTTTTTCTCTTACCGTTCGTGACGGTCTTTTAATAGGCAGAGGCACAGAAGACGATAAAGGCCCGCTTATTGCCGCTTTATATGCTATGAGATATATTAAAGAGGAATATAAAAAGCCTCTCCCCTTTGATGTTTCCATTATTGCCGGCTGTAACGAAGAAACGGGCATGAATGATTTGCCTTATTATCTTAAAAAACATAACGCTCCGTTTTTCTCTGTAACTCCCGATGCCAGCTTTCCCGTTTGCATTGGTGAAAAAGGGATTATGACTGTTTATATCACCATTCCCCATTGCTTGTCTAATGTAAAAAGCTTTACTGCAGGTACAGTAAAAAATGCCGTAGCGGGACATGCTTTAGCAGAATTAAAAGAAAATTTAGCTTTAACATGCTGTGATAATATTACAATTTCTGGAAAAACCGTTTCTGCAGAAGGCGTTACAGCTCACGCTGCTATACCCGAATCTGGTGTGAATGCAATCGGACTTTTATCAGAATATCTCCTTAATAACGTTTCTCTCACAGAAAATGAGAAAAAAGCCTTTGAATTTCTTAAAAATGCCGCCTTTGACTATAAAGGTGAGGTTTTGGGAATTGATTGTTCCGATGAACATTCCGGTTATCTCACTTGTGTAGCGGGTGTTACAACAACGGAAGATGATTCTTTAACACAATCCTTTAACATAAGACTCCCTGTAACTAAAAGCTGGGATACAGTTTTAGAAGCTTTAAATGCTTTTTGCAACAAAAACGGTTTCATTTTAACCGCAAGAGGAAATTCAAAGCCCTATTATATCCCCGCTGACAGCAAAGAAATAAAAACCTTGCTCAAAGCGTACAGAGAAGTTACTAACGATAACTCCGAGCCATACACTATAGGTGGCGGAACTTATGCAAAAATTTTCCCCAATACCTATGTTTTTGGAGCTGTTCAAAGCAAATATTCCACTCTTTTAGGCAAAGGAAAAGGCGGAGCGCATGAAAACGACGAATATTTATCCGTAAAGGAATTTGAAGACTGCATAAAAATCTTTGTAAAAATGTTTATCTCCGTTTCTGAAGAATTTTAAATTTTAATCGTAATAAAAAGACCGTCTTTCTCATATAAGTTAGTAAACGATATATGATGAAAGGCGGTTTTTTATATGAATTCTCCCCGCAAAACTTTATATTTTCCGAAAACGGTAGAAAATGGCAATATAATATCCGAATGGGAAAAAGAATACGTTCTTGAAGATAGCATGCCCGATATACAAAAGCTCATAAGAATAGATTCTTTTCCTAAAATAACAAATACCACAATAAATGGTACCGTTGTTCAGATTGACGGTGAAAACAGATTTAACGTGCTTTATCGCTCTATGGATGATGAAAAAGTGCGCTCTGTTGCAATTTCAGACCCATTTTCCCTTTCAGAAGATATTAAAACTGATATTACAGATTTAATTCCTTTTGCAAGTATTTTTTGTACCTTTATCAGCTGTAAGGTTATATCTCCCCGAAAGCTTTACGTTAAAGCAAAAAACAAAATTTCTTTGAACGTTAAGGTTAACGTACCTTTTCAGACCCCTGATATTGATGAAAGCAAAGAGCTTTTATATTTCAACACAGAATCTGTCCCCATGCAAACATTTGTTCGCCCACTTGTGAAAACCTTTAATCTTGAGGAAAAAATTACAGTTGACGGAACTTATCCACCTGTTGAAGATATAATTTTTTCAACAGTTAAAATTGTTCCGTTAGATTTAGTAAAAAACATTAGTTCGGTAACACTCAACACAACGGTTATTTTTAAGGTTTTTTATGAAAATAACGGAAAATACGTTATGTTTTCCCGTTCAGTTCCCGTTTCTTTAACTGTTGATGATGAAGACATTGACGAAAACACTTTAATTTATTATTTGCTTACAATAGATAATCAATCTGTTGAAGTGGAAATGGATAATTATGGGGAAGACAGAATCCTCAATTTCTCATATAGTCCCGAAATTGTGCTTTTTAAAATCAAAGAAAGCATAAACGAGCTTCCTACAGATGTTTTTTCATCGGAAAATATACTTGAACATAACGTTAAAACCGTTGAATTTGAGGAGTTAACGGGAATTACACAAAGGCCGTTTACTGTGGAAAAAGTATTTGAGCTTCCTGAAATGGATTTTTCTGAAATTTACGATACATCTGTAGTAATGAACGTTGATAATCTTGAACAAGGGGAGCAGGGAACAGTTCTTAACGGTATTTGCGGTATATCTGTTTTAGGAATGACGGAAAATGGTATAGATAGTGCGGGCTTTAACGTTAATTTTTCTCAAAGCTTTCCCGAAATTAACAATATAAACTTAAAAGAATGTTCCGTTGTGCCAATTCAAGCAAACACAACAGTAACGGGCAGAAATATGGTTACTGTCAGAGTATCAGCAAATGCAACTATTCGTCAATATAGCGCGGGAACGTGTTCCTTTATTTCAGATTATTCCGTTTCAGAAAAAAGAGAGCCAAGAGAGAAGGGCTGTATTACTATTTATTATCCCTCAAAATCAGATACAATATGGGATATTGCTAAAGAATATGGTATTGACCCAAAAGATATTGCAAAAGAAAATAAAGCCTCATTTTCTCAAAATGGAACGCTTTCTGATAATGTAAAGACTATTTTTATCCCCTAAATTATATGTAAATATTATAAATTTTTAATTAGTTTATTTTATAACAATTTTTTATTTACATATTAATTTAAAATTTTAAGAAGTGTGCTATAATCGAATTTTTTGTTTTCATTTTATCTGTTGATTACTCCCCCATTTTATATTATAATGAATATACTACATGGGAGGTGCAACATGAAAAATTCCATAAAAATTAAACTTGCTTCTGCCATAGGCTGTGTTTCTGGTTTACTCTGTGCTTTTAGTACAGGAATGTTCCTTGCAGCAGGCTCGTTAACGTCATTTCCTGCAATATGTATGGTTCTGACAACCATAATTTTCTTTGTTTCCATTATGTTTTATATAATGTGGTCACGTTAATTTTTAAAACGTCTTGATTTTCAAGGCGTTTTTTTATTTAAAACTTTATTATTTTTTTAGAGTTCTTATTACCTCTTTATATTGAATATTCTTTTATTTTAAGTAAACATCAGCTTATTTTTATATAAATTTAGATTCACAACACTTCAGATTAATTAATTTTTTTCTTATTGTAATACTTTTCCATAGTGTAAAGCTTTTTGCTTTACACTATTTTATTTTTTCTTTTCACATTTCATTTTTGTCTTGTGTACAGTTATTGTCTGACCACAATACAATATTTTTCACTTTTTAACTCACTTTTTCACTTTTTTATAGTAGACGCTTTGGTTCAAATCACAATTTGTTTTATAATATAAATTATTACATATTGTCGCAAGAGATGTTTCACTAAAATTGTATTATAAGATATTTTGGTAATCGCATTATGAGATATTTCACTGCAATCACATTATGAGATATTCTTTGTTTTTTATTATTGCATTTAATGTAATGCCGCATAATTAATGGTACTCTTTTATTCTCATGTTAAATTTTAAATATAACGTTTCACGTGAAACATTTTTTCACACATATTCTTTCAAATTATGGTTGTTTTTCTTTTTTAAATACACTTTTTCACTTTTTAATCAAGTTTTTCATTTTTCTATTATTAAAACTTTGATATAGATGTTTCATGTGAAACATTT
>JAZRPU010000041.1:0-1987 GCA_045649365.1 Eubacteriales bacterium
GGTGCTTTTTCCAGACCCGTTCGGACCAATTATAGTGGTGATTTCACCTTTTTTACAAACCATGGATACGTTATTTAAAATATTAATTTCATTATATCCGCTTTCGAGATTTATAATTTCAAGCATAATGATTTGAATTCCTTGTTTTTATTAATATGGTAATAAATAAAGGCCCCCCGATTAAAGCCATTAAAACTCCGAGGGGAACTTCGTATGGCATAAAAATAACCCGAGATAAAAAATCACATAAGCAAACAAAAGCCGCTCCCCATATTGCAGAAATAGGAATTAAACGTCTACTTTCGTTTCCGACGAGTCTTCTGACGAAATGAGGAATGATAAGCCCAACAAATCCAAGAAGACCTGAAAAGCTTACTGCCGCACCAGACAAAAGAGAAGAAAGAATTAAAAAAATTAATCTGTATTTTTTTGAATTTAAGCCTAAGCTCATCGCATTATCGTCCCCTGATGCTAAAATATCAAGTTCGCACAAAAGGAGCATTAAAACAAAAAGAGATACAGAAATAATAATTAATGGAGGAACAAGCTTATTAAAAGAAATTGAAGAGAAACCTCCAATGCGAAATTCTGAATTTGAAATTGCAATATCTGGGTCTAATGCTGTTATTGCTTCGCAAAAAGCGTTGAATATGCTGTTTAATGCAACACCACCCAATATTACCGAGCTTTTGGAAAAATTTGCTTTTTTAGAAAAAATGCTTATTAATAAGACTGATATTAATGCACCAAAAAAGGAAAATACGGAAATGCTCCAACTTGATAGAAATCCCAACGAAACGGAAATCGCAACTCCGAGTCCAGCTCCAGCGTTGACACCAATTATTCCGGGGGATGATAGAGGATTTGACAAAACGTTCTGAAGAATACATCCCGCCACAGCTAAAGCGCATCCTGAATAAACCGAGGAAAGCGCTCTTGGGATTCGTGAATAAAAAAGTATATTTGCCTCTACACCACTTTTTCCTTTGAAAATAATTTCATAAAAATCATTTATGCTGAAATTTATATTTCCAAAGGAGATATTGATAATAATAATCATTATCAAAAACAATGCGGAAAAAAATATAAGAGATGAAAAATTTTTGCTTATCAGCTTTTTAAAAGTTTTCATATAAAATCATCTCCAGTTTTTCGTATGCTTCTGAAAACCTTGCATTAGGCTTTAAATTGTATAAATGCTTATCCATAAAGAAAACCTTGTTGTTTTTCACAGCGTCGAGATTATTCCATAGTGGATTTTCTGAAAATTTCTGTTCAATTGCTTTTTTAATTTCTTTGCTTTTATCTCCCATTTCTACAAAAAAAATTTTATCAGGATTTTTAAGAGCTATGCTTTCTATATTCAAATTCTCCAAAATCATATTGTCGCTGTCTGCTATATTGATACAGCCGAAATCATTAAGCATTTTACCGAGCAACGTGCTTTTGCTGTTTTTTGCTTTAATGCTTGATGCAGAAGCTCGAAGTACAAGAACACTTTGAGGAGTAGATTTTTTATGCCTCATTATAATATCATCAATTTTGTTTTTTTGAATTATACCATGTTTTTCGTAAAGGTCATCTCTTCCTGTAATGTCAGTAAATATTTTCAGCACTCGAAGAAATGATTCAAAATCAGTAACATCGAAATAAGCAACTGTTATTCCTGCTGATTCTAACGGTTCTCTCATTTCCAAATGCATTGTGGATTTAGAGCTTGCTATGATAAAATCAGGGTTGGATATTAATATTTGCTCCAGACTTGTCGAATGGGTTGTTCCTAAATTTATTGTGTCTTCTGTTAAAGGTAGGTTAAATTCACTCCATGCATCTTCCGCGGTTGCACATATCTTTCCGCCCGCCATCATCCACATATCTGCAAAGCTTCCAAGAAGAGCGGCGACTCGTTCACAAGACCCGACAGTAACAGCCTTTCCTGCATCATCTATAAAAGAATATCCAGCTATTTGTTCTTTCTTTGAACATC
>JAZRPU010000042.1:0-2403 GCA_045649365.1 Eubacteriales bacterium
CTAAAAACGGGTCTGAGTGAAACCTTTTTTCCAAGTTCAACGGAAACCTTTACTATATTTCCCTCAACACTTTGAAACTCTCCGTTAATTTCAACTCCATAAATATGATATCCAACGTTAGGTTTTAATTCAATGGATTCAACGAAGGACTGACTATATTCATGTGTTCCAACACTTAAAGAAGTATATCCTTCAGTACATGTAAGAATCTCCAACAAAGCGACATCACTGGGAATGCCGCTCTCATCAGATGTTTCACTGTTTTCTAACACAAAAAACAATTCATTTTCAGCAGATACTGAAAAAGTAAAAAGAGATAAAATCATAAGTACAGAAATTATCATACAAGTTATTTTTTTAGTCATAGTTTTCTCTCCTTAATAAAGTGATATATATGAACATAAAATTATCATTTAATACAAAAAAGAATTTATTCTGATGTTTCATTTTCTGTTGAAATTTCATCATCTGATGTTTCAATATTCTGTCTGATAACGGAAACGGTAACAACAAGTGTGCTGTTTTCTTCATCATAAATGGCAGAAATAAGCCGATTCTCTAAACGATAAATTCCATTTGAAATTTCATTCCCAAAAGCTTCGTTCAATAAAGAGATATACTCTTGATATCCTGATATTGTAATCTCATCAATAACAATTTCAGTTATGGAATTTTTTTCAGAAACCTTGCTTATTATTCCGGTTGAAACCTTTGGAATATCTTTCATAGAATCATTTTCAGGCCAAACAATTTCTTTTTCTTCGCCAAATAAAGTATCAGCTACATTTCCTGCGGCATCTTTTAAAGCATCTTTGCCTACTTCTTCCCAAGCTTTTTCCGCTTTATCTGTCAAAGAATCAATGTCCGCTTCTTCAAAAAATGGTATTTTTTGCATTATCCCTTTTATAGCAGAACAACTTGTGAGGGAAACACAAATTACCGCAAGCAGTAAAAATTCTGTGATTATTTTTTTCATATTTACCGAATATTTCCTTTCATCGTCTTCAATAACTTATATAGAGATAATTACAAGAATGAAGTTATTTTTATGACTGTTTTAAACAACATATCATAGCTAACACAACTACCACAAAAAACAATAAAAAAACTACCATATTTACTCAATACTTTTTATCAAAAAAACATTGTTGAATATTGACTTTATGAATTTTTTTTGTTATAATAGCGGTTGA
The DNA here is from genome assembly GCA_045649365.1 of Eubacteriales bacterium. Classification (GTDB taxonomy): domain Bacteria; phylum Bacillota; class Clostridia; order Oscillospirales; family CAG-382; genus SIG653. The sequence goes on from JAZRPU010000042.1 coordinate 1,194, forward strand.
AGAATAAGAAAGTTTTTAAACACTCTTTCTTACTTCATATAATTATACACGATTTAAATAAAAAATCAAGAGTATATTTTTGCAATAGCATTTTAAGCGTTGTAAAAAGAAATTTCTTAAAATATGGAAATGTGCATTATACGGAGGTAAATGATATGAATGACATCCCTCTTAAACAGATAATAGACACAGCTTTAAGCAAAATCGGAAACGTTGCTGACGTAAACACAGTAATAGGAGAGCCCATTTCTCTTTCGGGAGGAATCACTATCATCCCGTATTCTAAAGTAAGTGTGGGTTTTGCCAGCGGCGGTGCAGACTATAACGGAAAAAAAATCCCGGAAAACAAAAACTTTATTGGTGGAAACGGGGCAGGGGTAACTGTAGTTCCATTAGGATTTATAGTAATCACTGGAGATAAAGTTGAAATGGTTGACATCAACGCTCCCGCGCCCGAACCTTCTGCGGTAGTGAAAGTTTTTGATACAGTTAATGACTTAACAGATAAAGCTCCTGCACTTATAGAAAAAATAAAAGATATTTTTGATAAGAAAAAAGAAAAATCAGAAGACGAATCTTCTAAAGATATGTCAGCAGATTCGTCAACTCAAGAAAAAAACAATAAAAATACCTAAAATATCGATAAAAAAATATCGATTTAAAAATCTATTCATCTAAACATCTTGCATTCTTCTTATTTATTATGGTACAATACCGTTGTTGATGCAGGATGTTTAACTGCAAAAAAAGTTTTTGAAAAAGAACGGCAAAGTTGATAATCACAAGAATGATTATTCTTCAAGTGCCGAAGGACAATATAATTAAAGGAGGAGCATATGGCTCATATCAGCGAGAACGGCGTAAAAACAATCCGTGAGATTTGCGGAAGATACGCAAATGAGAAAACACCTCTTATCATGATCCTCAGCGACATCCAAAAGGAATATGGCTACATTCCTTTGGAAGTTCAAAAAATCGTTTCTGAGGAAACAGGTATTTCCGTTGCAGAAATTTACGGCGTAGTTACTTTCTACTCATTCTTCTCCCTTGAACCTAAGGGAAAATACGTTATCGGAGTATGTCTTGGTACAGCGTGTTACGTTAAAGGCGCACAGCAGATTATTGACAAATTCTCTGAAATACTTGGAATCGCTCCAGGTGGAACAACAGCAGATGGTCTTTTCACAATCGATGCACTTCGTTGTATCGG
>JAZRPU010000043.1:0-5475 GCA_045649365.1 Eubacteriales bacterium
AGTCCTTGATGGGAAGAGTTCCTTCGCCCATCATCTTATAGGTAACCTCTTTACCGTTAACAACTGAATCCTTCAAATGAACGTGTTTAATATATGCACCGAGGTTCTGAACTGTTGTTTCGGCGGATTCGTTGTTATAAACGTAAGGGTGGTGAATATCCCAGAGAGCAGCAACGTTATCGCTTTCCGTTGCTGTAATAACATCACAAAGACGTTTTGTGTCTGAATATACACCGTTTGTTTCAATAAGAAGCATAATGTTTGCTTCTTCAGCATAACGAGCAACTGACTTAATATTTTCTATAACTACGTTATCATCAATTTCTTCATTAGGACCTGCAGCTTTATCACCTAAAATACGAATGTATTTAGCTCCAGCAGCTTTAGCTAATTCAATATATTCGATAACAGCGGCTTTATCAAAATCCTTGTTGCATGCAACGCAATCAGAAGAAAAGCAACTTATTTCAAGTCTGAGCTTTTTGAGTGTTTCAATTGTGGAAGAAAGATTTTGTTTTCCAAAAGGGGCGTGAAGATCAAAAATGTCTTTTCCAAGACCTCTGATTTCAATTCCATCAAAGCCTAAATCTTTTGCCATTGTGTAAATTTCTGTCCAACTGAAGTTCGGACATCCAAGTGTTGAAAATGAAATTTTCATAGTTTTTACTCCGTTTCTTTTTTTGTTTTTGTGAGGATTAGAAATGGAAATAAAAAAACTTCCATCTCTTATGTTTAAGAGACGAAAGTGAACTTCCGCGGTACCACTCTTATTAGCATAAAATGCTCACTCACGGGACACTACATGCCCCTGCGCAATAACGGGCGCACCCGTTCTCACCTAATTCAAAAAAGAAAAAAAGAAAATAAAAGAAATTCTTTAATTTGTTTCAGCGGACAGCTCTGGGGTGAGTAACCATCAACAGCGTACTGTCTTGCACCAAACGACAGCTCTCTGAAACGCAACAATCAACTGTTTTATCCCCTTCATCGCCTTTATGGGCGTATGATATCACATTTTTTGGGGTTTGTCAATAGTTTTTTTGAGAAAAAATATAATATAGTTTTCTAGAATTATCTAGAATTATATTACTTTATATTGCTTTAAGGCTTTAAGAAAATAAAAAGTGGTGTATAGTATAATTTCAAAACGTACGAATTGAGAATTTGAGTTTATGAGTCTGAATAACTCTAGAGAAATATATTCCTTTTAGTTGATGAATGCGTTAGAACTAAAAACTTTTAAAACTTTCAAAAAAACTATTGACAAAATGAATAAAAGGTGGTAAAATAGCAAAGCTGTCGCAAGATAGTATGTGCGCCCATAGCTCAGCTGGATAGAGTGCCTGGCTACGAACCAGTAGGTCGGGGGTTCGAATCCCTCTGGGCGTGCCATGAAAAAAGTCACTTTTGTCTATCAGACAAAGGTGGCTTTTTTGCAATGATATTCGTTTATGTTGGAATGTGCGATATATCTGATGACAATTAATTATTAACAGACAGCGACACATATCAACATACTGATTTATCTACCGATAAAATGGGTTTTTAAATGACCCCGCGCTAAAAAGTTATAGAGATTTACAGATTTATATGTCTTTATTGCATTCTTTAGCTCATTAATGATAACTTGATGAAATGGTATTATTTATGAATAGAAAAAAACTTCTTTTAGTTGATGGGAGCAACCTTTTATTTCAAATGTTTTATGGTATGCCTGCAAGAATAGTTAATTCAAAAGGTTTGTCTATTCATGGAGTTATGGGATTCATCGGAGCATTGATTAAGATAATAAATATGGTTTCTCCAAGTAATGTGGTAGTTATTTTTGATAGCGAGTGTGAAAACGAAAGATGTGTTCATGATACGGAATACAAATCAAATCGAATTGATTATTCTGAATTTTCCGATGAAGAAAATCCTTTTTTTCAGCTACCTCTTATTTATAAAGCTCTGGCTTATATGAAAATAAAGCATTTTGAAGTTAAAACCGGTGAAACTGATGATGTTATTGCTTCATACGCTATTAGATATGGAAAAGAAACAGAAATTTGTATTTCTTCTTTTGATAGCGATTTTTTTCAATTAATTAATGAAAACGTTTCTGTTTTAAGATACAAAGGTAAAAACTCGTATTTTTGTAATTGTAAGTATGTAGAAGAAAAATTTGGAATCAGCCCAAAACAATATGCTGACTTTAAATCTTTAACAGGAGATAAAGCAGATAATATAAAGGGTGCAGGAAAAATAGGGATTAAAACAGCCTCAAATCTGCTTCAGGAATTTGGTACACTTGAGAATATTATTCAAAATTCTCATTATATAAAAAAGCCATCGGTGAGGAAATCAATTGTTGATTTTACAGAAAGACTAAAGCTGAATAAAAGCCTTATCACACTTTGTGATAAAGCTGATTTGCACTTTGATTTGTTGGACCTTGAGGTTGACTTAATTCATTTGAAAAGCTTGAAAACACGAAAAATACTTATGGATACTGATACGTTTTAATTAAATCTTGGAGTATGCTTGCTTCAGGATTTTTTAAATTGTGTTTGTTGACAAAAAGCTGGTTTCATGATATACTTTTTTTATAATGGTATAGTGAGGAAATGACATGTTTGAAAAAATAATCAAAGAAATAGAAAAGTATGATAGAATTATAATACATCGTCACTCTAAACCAGATGGAGATGCTTTGGGAAGTCAGCTTGGATTAAAATGTGTTATTAATGATAATTATCCTAAAAAAGAAGTATATACCGTGGGTGATATGACAGAAAGATACTCTTTTATGTCGGATTCACCTATGGATATTATTACCGATGATATGTATAACGGAGCGTTGGCAATAATACTTGATACTTCTTCAAAAGCGTTGATAAGTGATAGCAGATACTCATTGGCAGAAAAGACGGCAAGAATCGACCATCACATTTTTGTTGAAAAAATTGCAGATACAGAGGTTACTGATACGACCTTTGAAAGCTGTTGCGGAATGATTGCAGAGCTTGTGAGAGAATCAGGATTAATTCTTTCCCCAGAAGCTGCGAAAAAGATTTATACGGGAATGATAACTGATTCTGGCAGATTTCGTTATGACTCTACAAACTCGCGGACCTTTGCATTGGCATCGTTTTTGATGGAGCAAGAGTTTTCAACGAATGATATATATAAAAACTTATATTCTGATGATTTCAAATTTATAAAATTAAGGGCACAATTTGTTTTGAAAATTAAATTCACAGAAAAGAACGTTGCCTACATATACACAGAGAATGAAGAAGCAAAAGAATACGGAATTGATATTTTTTCCATCTCAAGAGGAATGGTTGCAACGATGTCAGATATAAGAGGTGTGGATATTTGGGCTAATTTCACAGAAACAGATGATGGCGTGCTTTGTGAATTGAGGTCAAGTAAATATAATATAAATCCTATAGCTGTTAAATATGGCGGTGGTGGACATGCAAAGGCAAGCGGAGCAACCTTGAAAAACCGTGATGAAGCTATGAATATGCTTAAGGATTTAGATGCATTAACGGAGGGTGAATAATGGATAAAAACGTAATGAATCAGGTTTTCGAAAAAATCAAGGAATATAACAGAATAATTATTTTCAGACATATTCGACCCGATGGAGACGCTGTTGGCTCTACAAAGGGATTGAGAGAGATTTTAAAGCTCACATACCCGGAAAAAGAGATATATTTGCTTAATAACGATTTTTCTGATTATCTCTCTTTTCTCGGAGAAGAAGATGAAGAAATTGATGATTCTTTATATGCTGATGCATTGGGGATTGTTCTTGATACAGCAAATGAGGATAGAGTTTCTAACCCCAAGTTCAAGCTTTGCAAGGAAATAATAAAATTTGACCATCATATTCCCCGTGAAAATTATGGTGATATCAATTTAGTTGACGAAGAAAGGTCATCTGCTTCGGAAATGGTAGCGAAGTTTTATGACGTTTTTAAAGACGAGCTTAAAATCAACCTTGAAGCCGCAACGTATATATACACGGGTATGGTAACAGATTCAGGTCGTTTCCGTTACCGCTCTGTAACAGGGGAAACCATGAAGCTGGCGGGAATGTTGCTTGATATGGGTATCGATGTTGATACTTTATATGCTAATTTGTATATGAAAGATTTTTCTGAATATAAGTTCACCGCTTTTGTTTACAATAAAATGCAGATTACCGAAAACGGTGTTGCATATATTATAGTAGATAAAGCAATGCAAGAAGAATTTAATTTAACAGGCGAACAAGCGAGCAATTCTGTTTCTTGCCTTGATGGTATAAAAGGCAGTCTTATCTGGCTTGCATTTATCGAAAATGATGAGTCTATACGTGTCAGACTTCGTTCTCGTTTTGTAACTATAAATGATATTGGAGAGAAATATCGTGGAGGCGGACATGCTTGTGCATCGGGTGCAACGGTTTATAACATGGAAGAAGTTAATGCATTGATAAATGATGCAGATGAAAAGCTTAAAGAATATAAGGAAACTCATGAGGGCTGGTTATGAAAATACTTATATCTAACGATGACAGCATAAACTCTGAGGCTATACTTCCTTTAGCTAATTGGGCAAGAAAGCTTGGTGAGGTTACTGTTGTTGCACCGAAATATGAACAAAGCGGAAAAAGCCACAGTATAGAAATTTTTAAGCCTTTTGAAGTGAAACAGCTTTGGAAAGAAGATGGATTTGAGGGTTATAGCCTTGATTCAACACCGGCAGATTGTGTTCGTTTTGCTTTTCTTGGTTTAAAACGTGAATATGACCTTGTTATTTCAGGAATTAATAAAGGCTTTAACGTTGGAAGAGATATAAATTATTCGGGTACAGCAGGAGCAATGTTTGAGGGGGCTAACCTTGGAGCAAAAGCGTTGGCGCTTTCCACAACTCCAAAAACAATCCCCTATGCATTGTCAAAGCTGGACTATATATGGAGCTATATAGAAAATAATAAGCTTTTTGAGAAGAACAATATATATAACGTAAACATTCCAAAAGATAGCGAAAAAATTGTAATCACTAAACAGGGTGGAAGATATTTTTGCGATGTTTACATTGACCAAGGCAATGATATGTTTCTCCCTACGGGGAAATGTATCTACAAGGATAGCGGAACATTTGACTTGGATACAGATGCTGTCATGCATGGTTTGATATCGGTTACTCCTATGACTTTGGAAAGAACTAATGAAAGTGTTTACGCTGAACTTTCAAAGTTAAATGTATAATTGAATAATTAAATCGTGCATATTTTGAGATATGCACGATTTATACTATTGATGTCCCTGTCTATTGAGGCAGGGAATTTTACATAAAAGATAAAGTCCAAAACATGAACCATTTGAGAGTGGAAAATTGTCTTTTGATTTGAAGAAATTGCGTGGTTTGTTTTTTTAATTTATTTTAAAAATACCGCTGACATTTTTATTTGTCAGCGGTATAATTTTACCATTTTTT
>JAZRPU010000044.1:0-5881 GCA_045649365.1 Eubacteriales bacterium
GATACCCCCGTTGAGAATGAATATGGAAAATTCGTATTTATAGATACAGCGGGAATAAGAAGAAATGCAAAGATTGAAGACGAAATTGAACGCTACAGCGTTTACAGAGCTTCTGCCGCCATTGAAAGAAGCGACGTTTGCATTATTCTTGCGGATGCCGCAGAGGGAATTACCGCACAAGACGAACGAATCGCGGGACTTGCTCACGAAGCAGGAAAAGCGTCGATTATAGCTATAAACAAATGGGATACGGTGGAAAAAGATAATAATACCGTAAATAATTTTGTTAAAGACATAAGAAAATCTTTGGCATATATGACATACGCCCCAATTCAATTCATTTCAGCAAAAACAGGTCAAAGAGTAGACAAGCTTTATGAAATGATTAAAAGCGTTCATGCAGAAGCATCAAAGCGTATTCCCACAGGCGTACTCAATGACGTTTTGGGCGATGCTACCGTTAAGGTACAGCCTCCCACGGATAAAGGAAAACGTCTTAAAATTTATTACATGACCCAAGTTTCTACAAATCCACCTACATTTGTTATTTTCTGTAACGAGCCTGAACTTTTCCATTTCTCATACCAACGTTATATAGAAAATTGCTTAAGAAGCACTTTCGGATTTGATGGCACTCCTATCAAAATAATTATTCGCAAACGTGGAGAAGAGATTTAGTCGGTTGACAATGGAAAATTTTAAAAAAGAATTATTCTTTTGATTTATATCAAAACACTCTATAACAGGAGCTATTATGTTATTTGAAACAATTTGCAACGAAATAGGAATTTTCAAATTGGTTGGCGACAAAGAAATAAGCGTTTGGCTTTGGGGTGTGCTTATACTTCTTTGTATGATAGTTCCATACCTTTTGGGAAGTATCAATACAGCAATATTAATATCCAAAAAAATATACAAGCAGGATATAAGAAACTTTGGAAGCGGAAATGCAGGCATGACCAATATGCACAGAACTTATGGTATGAAAGCTGCGCTTCTGACGTTAGCGGGAGATTGTGCAAAGCAAATAGTATCACTATTTTTCGCAAGCTTTCTCTATGGCAGAGAGGGAGCGTATCTTGCAGGGTTGTTTTGTATGTTAGGTCATATCGCCCCCATATATTATAAATTCAAGGGTGGAAAAGGCGTGCTTACCGCCGCAACAATGATTTTATTTTTAAACCCCGTTGTTTTCGCTGTTATATTTGTAATATTCATTGCAACGGTTGCGGTTTCAAGATTTATATCATTAGGATCAATCCTTGCTGCCTTTGCATATCCTGGAATATTGTATATGTACATGAGCTTTGAAAAGGATATAGAAGCATTCCCAATGATAGCCTCTGTTATCATAAGCTTCATTGTAATTTTCATGCATAGGTCAAATATTGCAAGACTTGCAAATGGAAAAGAAAACAAGCTTTGCTTAACTAAAAAGCAAAAAGCAAAAGCTGAAGAAGAACGCCTTGCAGGAAAATATGACGATGATGACGACGATATAGACCCCGACGAGCCAGATGAAGACACCGACTACATTGATACTACTGGAATGATTTATAAAAAATAAAGCCTCATTTTAAGAAAGAGAGCTATCACTCATGAAAAAAAAGAATATTGGTTTTATTTTATCTATTATATTGCTGTTAGTTCTTTTTTTCCCTTTCAAATGGGTAACATACGCCGATGGGACAAAGGAATATTCAGCACTTACCGTTAAATACGTTTCATGGCACTACTCCAAGCCTGTTGGAGATTCAGTTTTTGGAACAAGCACACTTAAGGTATATTTCTTCCCCGAAAATCAAAAGGATTTTGAAACCTTAAGAGATGAATTTTTTGCCTCAAGAACATAAATATTTCAAATAAAACAGTCCGAATTTTTGACAATAAACAAGTCAACAAAATTCGGACTGTTTTTTTATCTTTTAGAAGAAGGTGTTAAAAACTTTTATTGCATAAAACATCAGTTTTTGAATATTATACATTTTGTGTTTTTTCAAAAAGCTTTATTTAAAGCAATATAAAAGCTATTTTTAATAATTCACAGCAAACAAAACTTAATTTTTATTAATTACTAGTGTGAAAAAAGATGTTAAAAAGTTGAATATAAGGTGAAAAGCCCTTTTTTATTATTCCAAGAAGATTTTTTCGCCTATATCTTCCACCACACTCAAAACACTCACAAGTCTGACAACGCCTTTTTCCTTATCAAAAACACATTCATAAGATTCGGAAACAATCTCCCCTTTTATTTCTCTTGCTTTATAGCTTTCATAATCTTTTATCGCCTTTATTTCTGCCTCTTTTTCGCTTTGACGTTTTTTAACCGCTTTCGTTTCATAGTAAACGGATTTTTCTATTTCAACAGGAAACTTAATCCCCAAAATTCCAAGGCGTTCTTCAGAGCTTATAACATTACATTTTTGGTATGGTGAATTTTCATCTCCAAAAAGCCTTGCTTCAAAACCAAGAAGTCGAAATGACGTTTTTGAAGATTGCCTACCTGTTAATTCCATATCAATATATTCAAGAGGAATATCTACAGTATATTCATAGTTTACCGCTGCAAGAACCCGTCCGTATGCATGAACGTATCTCACAACTCCAAAGCTACCCTCCATATACGAGCTTATTAGCATATCTCCTTCACAAACTCTATCGCCTTTTTTTACAACGGGTGACCCTCCATAAGCTTCAACGGAAACTACTGTTCCGTCTTTCACCGCTACAACGTCACACAGCTTGCTTTTATCTTCAACGTCATCTTTTTCAGAAGCGCGCCTTATTTCAACGTTTGCCACCGTACCATATATGTTTACCGCCAAAAAAGAGTATTCCGGATTATTTAGCAAAAACTGATTTTCTACAGCTCTGACATTCAACGTTGGCAAAAACGTTCCCATTTTTAAATCGCATTGCTCTAACAAAGCGCATATTTTTTGTGGGTCTTCACCGCTTCGCTCTGCAACTCTAACCTCCCACACGGTCAATGAAGTAAGAAATAGAATTGCCCAGGCAATAACCGCACCAATCATAATTCCATATCTTTTTTTATATTTTTCAAAAACAAAAGGAAGTCCGTATCTTTGAACAACCTCCACATCAAAACCCATTTTTTCCGCTGTGTCAACAATCTGCCCCGCTGAAAACACAGATCCAAACAAAGTCAAGGATTGATTTTCATCAACCTTGCTCCCCCAGAAATAAATGTTTTTTTGAGAAAGTGCATTGATAAAGCTTTCCGCATTACCCGTTACTTTAATTTGAGAGCACCCAAAAAAGCTTCTGAACCATTTATAATAAACGCTCATTTTTCCCATCCTTTCCCATTGGATTTATTTCTGTCCCTCTGACATATCCGCAAATTTTCAAGTTACTGTCTACCAAAACAGGCATAGACAAATTATGTCCAAACACCGTAAAAGACATATTTGAAAGAGATATTGTTATTTTTTCCCGCGTGTATTTTTCAATGGATTTACATCCCTCAACGTTTATAATTGCATTTTCCCCGCTACCGATTATTTCCACACGATATTTTCCCATAGCTTTCCCCTTTTGATTATTTATATATAATATGTATATTTCAGATGTGAAGTTAAATATACATATAAAAAGCAATAAAAAAATATTTCAGGAAAGAGTTTTATGAAAAAGAAAGCTGTATTAGGAATGGGGTTTACAATTTTAACTTTTGTTTTTCTTCTCATTCCTCAAAATATAATATCCACATCCATAGAAGAATCCCTTGTTTTTTGCGGGAAAATCGTTATACCACAGCTATTTTTATATATATGCCTTTCCTCTGTCGTTTGGGAATTGGGAATTGTTGAAAATATAATATCCGCTTTTCCAAAATACGGTGCAGAGCTTTCCTCGTTTTTCATGGGCATATTGGCAGGATTTCCATCGGGAGCGATAATCTCGGGGAAACTATACGAAAAAGGTCTGATAACAAAAAAACGGGCAGAATATTTATCCACATTTTCAAACAATGCGGGTATATCTTTTGTGTTTGGATACGTATCTGCTTTGATTGGAAAAACAGGTGCATTGTCTGTTTTTTTATGCCAGATAATCCTTTCGCTTATATATTCAGTTGTGGGCAGAAAATTTTTATCCTCTGAAGATAAAGAAAGCATCATTATGCAAAAAAGTATGCCCGCGGATGTTTCTTCCATAGTTAAAGGGCTAAAAAACGCGTTCATAAACACAATTAATGTATGCGGTTTTATTTTGTTTTTTTCCGCTTTTTCCACTTCCGTATTATCTTCTGCACCATCAGTTTTTAAAGGGCTTCTGGAAATGACCACAGGTCTTTCCTCTATTTCTGAAATGCCCTTTAAAAGCAGGCTTTGGTACAGCTCTTTATTTTTGGGATTTAACGGTTTGTGTGTTCATTTTCAGGTTTTTTCCTCTTGCTGTGTGGGAGTAAAAAAATACCTTGTATTAAAATGTATATCAGCAGTTTTATTTCCGCCCATGGTGTTTATTATTCATGAAATAGTATTGATAACCTTTCCACATATACCACTATTTAATTTTTAACGCTTTTTATTTTTTCGCATATACTTACTACCGAAAAATAATTTCTTGAAAATTTTAATTGTTTACAAATGTATGTAGAAATCCCAAATATAATTTGATATAATTTAGGAGTCTTTATCTATTTAGTATTTTATTTAAAATAAACGTTTACAACCGAAAGGTATTTATATATGAGAATTTCAATTAACGGCGGAAAACCACTTAATGGCGAAATATCCATAAGCGGAATGAAAAATGCAGCTTTGCCGATTCTTTTTGCCACAATACTTATTGATGGCGTATGTATAATTGAAAACATTCCAAACATATCTGACGTAGAAAACACATTAAAAATTCTTGCAGACGTGGGAGCAAAAATAACAAAATTAGGAAATGGAATTTTAAAAATAGACACAAGGGATATTGACCCCGACCATATCGTAGACGAAGAGCTTATGAAAACCATGAGAGCTTCCTATTATCTGTTAGGTGCAATGCTTGGCAGATTTGGAAAAGCGTCAGGGCATACATCAGGTGGGTGTAGTCTTGGAACAAGACCTATAAATTATCACCTTTCCGGCTTTGAAGAGTTAGGGGCAACAACCCGTGTTACAAATAACCTCATTGAAGTTTTCACCGATTCTTCTTTGATGGGAAATACTGTTGATGGTCACGCTTCAGTTGGTGCTACAATGAACATTGCCCTTTCCGCTGTTAAAGCAAAAGGGACAACAACAATAATAAATGCCGCCCGCGAGCCTCACGTTGTTGACTTCGCCAATTTCCTTAACGTTTGCGGTGCTGAAATTATTGGTGCGGGTACTTCTACTATAAAAATCAAGGGCGTTGATAACCTCCACGCACCTGTTCAGCCATATACAGTTATCCCCGACATGATAGAAGCAGGAACGTTTATGTGTGCAGCGGGAATGGTAGAAGGAAGCTGTATTACAGTTAAAAACGTTATTCCAAAGCACATGGAATCAACAATATCCGTTCTCAAAAAAACAGGGCTTAAGATAACCGAAAACGGAGAAAGCATTACCGTTGAAAGAGTATCAGCCCTCAAAGGAACAGACGTTACAACTGCTCCTTATCCAGGCTTTCCTACCGACATGCACCCACAAGTAATGGTGCTTTTGTGTCTTGCGGGAAAAGGCTCTGTTTCTGAAAAAATATGGGACGGACGCTTTAAATATATAGACGAATTGAAGAAAATGAACGGACTTCTTTCGACACATGCTGACAGAGCCGTTGTAAATGGTATAACAGAATTTGTTGGTGCAGACGTTAATGCGGTAGACCTTCGCGGCGGTGCCGCTTTAGTATTGGCAGGTCTTGCAGCAACGGGTAC
>JAZRPU010000045.1:0-5005 GCA_045649365.1 Eubacteriales bacterium
CTTGTGCTTTATATGTGACGTCATTCCCACTCGGTCAATTAGTTCCAAAGCACGTTTTCTACGCTCTTTTTTATCTTCAATATGCATCAAAGCAAGCTCTACGTTTTCTAAAACGTTAAAGCTTTCAATAATATTATAATCCTGAAAAATAAATGATATATATTCGCTTCTGTAAATTTCCCATTCAGGTTGGAGATAATGAGAGGTAGTCTGACCTTCAATTAAAAGCTCTCCTTCTTCATAAGTATCCATTCCGCTTACTACGTTGAGAAACGTGGATTTTCCCGAGCCTGATTTACCTGTAACGGCAACAAATTCCCCTTTTTCAAAATCCAGATTAACGCCTCTTATTCCAACGGTAACGTTATTTCCCGAAACGTATATTTTGCCAATGTCTTTTAACGATAGAAAAGCCATTTGCTTTTCCTCCTTTTTTAAAAATAAAGCTTTATCAGTTTAAAAATATTAAATACTTTAAGACTTAAAACTATTAACAATGTTTTCAACCTCACACAACATTATATAACAATTTTGTAATAATAGCAATACTTTTTGTAATTTTAACAATAAAAAAAAGCGACATTTTTATTTATGCCGCTATTTTTTATTATCATTATACTATTATTTTTTTCTTCTGAACAATTTAACAATTTCCATAATTGGAATAATAATAATTGCAAGACCTATAGAGATAGCCAAATCAAGACCTGAAATAGCTACGAGTCCAAAGGCTTCTCTGAAGAAAGGTATTAAAAGCACACCTAAAGTCAATACAAAGGAGCCTGCCATTGCACCAAGTAACCAGAAGTTCTGATTTTTAATTTTGAATACAGACAAAGTGCGGGACCTCATATTATATGAATGGAAAATTTCAACGAGAGAAAGAGTTAAAAACGCCATTGTCATTCCCTCTTCATTCTTTCCAGTCATTTTGTAACCGATAAAATAAGAAGAGAGAGTGATTAAAGTAATCAAAATTCCTTGGAACGCTACGTCAAATCCTAATTTATCAGCAAAAATTCCTTCGTTTGATTTTCTTGGAGAACGTTGCATAACGTTGCTTTCGCTTTTTTCCATTCCCAATGCTAACGCGGGGAAACAGTCAGTTATAAGGTTAATCCAAAGTAAATGTATAGGTTCTAAAATTGTAAAGCCCAACATTGTAGCGGTGAATATTGAAAGCACCTCTGCAAGATTTGAGGAAAGCAAAAATTGTATTGCTTTTCTGATGTTATCATAAATTCTTCTTCCCTCTTCAACAGCAGAAACTATTGTTGCAAAGTTATCATCGGTAAGTACCATATCCGCAACGTTTTTAGTTACGTCTGTACCTGTAATACCCATTCCAACGCCAATATCTGCACTCTTTATAGCAGGTGCATCGTTAACACCATCACCTGTCATTGCAGTAATCATTTCTTTGCTCTTCCAAGCATTAACAATTCTTACCTTATGTTCAGGCTGAACTCTTGCATAAACGGAATATTTTTCAATATCTCTGAAAAGCTCTTCATCAGATATTCCATTTAATTCCTCACCTGTAATGGCAAGCTGATTTTCCGAAAGAATACCAAGCTGTTTTGCAATTGCAACTGCTGTGTCCTTGTGGTCACCCGTTATCATTATAGGACGGATTCCCGCTACCTTACATTTTGCAACCGCTTCTATAGCTTCCGTACGAACGGGATCTATCATACCTGAAAGACCAACGAAGCAAAGCTCATTTTCCAAATCCTTATCAGAATAAGATTTTGGTTCATTATCCCAAAAACGAACTGCAAGAGCCAGAACTCTTAATGCTTCGTCAGCAAAGGCTTTGTTTTGTGAGAGGATTTCTTTCTTTTTATCTTCTGTCAAAGGAATAATATTTCCATTATCATAGAAATATAAGCAACGTTTCAAAACCTCATCAGGCGCACCTTTTGTATATTGAACGAGCTTTTCTCCCGTTTTGCAAACAACAGACATCATTTTTCTGTCTGAATCAAAGGGAGCTTCACCAATTCTCTCGTTTTCATTAAGAATGTTAACGTTTCCTGATTTTATAAGGTCATTAACAAGAGCACATTCTGTAGGCTCACCAACAGCTTCCCCATTTTCAGGCTTTGCATCGCTACAAAGTGCCATTCCTTCAACAAGTAATTTTTCATCTGTTGAAAAATGTTTTACAACAGTCATTTTATTTTGTGTTAAAGTTCCCGTTTTATCAGAGCAGATAACTTGAGTACATCCAAGAGTTTCAACTGCTGTAAGCTTTCTGATAACAGCGTTTCTTCTTGCCATGTTTGTAACACCGATAGAAAGAACTACGGTAACTACTGCCGCCAGTCCTTCGGGAACTGCCGCAACAGCAAGGCTTACTGCTATCATAAAAGTTTTGAGAAGTGCATCACCTGTTACGTTTGGATATATTTTTAAAATATCAACAGCAAAAATAACCGCACAGATAACAAGAACGAGAATACTTAAAATTTTACTGAGCTGTGAAAGCTTTTTCTGTAAAGGAGTTTCACCGTCAGAAGCATTAGCAATAGCACCTGCTATTTTTCCCATTTCCGTTTTCATTCCCGTTGCAGTTATAACTGCTTTTCCTCTGCCATAAACAACGGTACTTCCCATATATACCATATTGTTTCTATCGCCCAAGGGAACATCACCGCTGGCAGATGCTGTTAAAACTTCTGAAGTTTTTTCTGAAGGAACGGATTCTCCCGTTAATGCCGCTTCTTCTATTTTTAAGCTATGACTTTCTATAATTCTACCGTCTGCGGGAATTGCATCTCCTGCTTCAAGAATTACAATATCACCAACTACAAGCTCTTCGCTTTTTACGGTCATATATGCATTTCCTCTTATAACCTTTGAAGTTGCCGCCGCAATTTTTTGCAAAGCTTCAATTGCTTTTTCTGCCTTTGTTTCTTGAAAAACACCTAAAACAGCGTTGATAATTACAACCGCAAGAATAATAATAACGTCTGTAAAAGGTTCGTTGGAATAAACAGCAGTTATTCCCGAAACTAACGCGGCTACCATAAGAATGATAGTCATAGGGTCGGTAAGTTCGCCTAAAAATCTACGAAAAATTGAGATTTTTTTCGCACCCTCCAACTTATTCGCCCCGTTTTCTTCAAGTCGCTTTTCAGCTTCTTTGCTGTCCAGTCCGCTTTCGGAAGTATTAAGTGATTTTAATACCTCGCTCGTTTCCTGCAAATACTCTTTCATTTCAGTTTTTCCTCCTAAAAAACAAAAAA
The DNA here is from genome assembly GCA_045649365.1 of Eubacteriales bacterium. Lineage (GTDB taxonomy): Bacteria > Bacillota > Clostridia > Oscillospirales > CAG-382 > SIG653. The sequence goes on from JAZRPU010000045.1 coordinate 3,252, forward strand.
TCCTCCCTGTCCAAACAAGAAGGAACGGGAGTCCGCTTGTTTTGACAGACTTTTACTCTTTCGAGCTACTTTAAGTCTTGTCAATTAAGATAATACCACGGCGTTTGCCGGTGTTGATGATATTACCACGCTTTCGCGTTGACTACTCCCTTGGATATTAGACTATCACATTTTTATTCATTTGTCAAGGGATTTATTTCTAATTTTCCCAAATAATTCAGAAAAATACGATTATTTACAAAAAATACCCTTTTATTTTTTTTGATTACGTGATTTAATGTACGAATATTATTTTATTTTCCTATTTAATTTTAAAACTTTTTTATTTAAAAATATATTTTTCTTCACTTGTTTATATATCAAAGTAATTTCACAAAAAACAAAGGCTACAAAAAAACGTTTGTTTTTTTATAGCCTTATTTCTTTTATTCTGCTGTTTTATTACGGTTATTTCTGAAATTTCTTCTTCCTTGTGGCTTTCCTGAAGATTTGTCAGCGGGCTTATTCATGTTAGTAGCGGAAATGATAACTTTTCTTTCATCATCCTGACCTACTGAATGAGTGTTAACTCCTTCAAAATTCTGAAGTTCTGAATGAATAATTCTTCTGTCCTTCGCTGACATTGGCTCAAAAACAAAGCTTCTTTTATATTTTGCAACTCTTGCAGCTTTCTTTCTTGCTAATGCTCTGAGAGTTTCTTCTCTCTTTTTGCGGTAATCGTTAACGTCTATACCGATTCTGTAGAAATCGTCTGTTCCTCTGTTAGCGGCAAGGCTTGCAAGATATTGTAAAGATTCAAGAACGTCACCGTGATGACCGATAAGTATTCCCAATTCTTCGCTTTCGCCTTCTAAAATGAATTCAACACCTTCGTCATCTTTTTCGGTTTCAACAATTTTACAGTTGATTCCCATATTGAAAACAACTTTTTCAATAAACTCCTTTGCTTTAATTGCAGGAGTTACTTCATAAAATACTCTTACTTTTGCATCTACAGCTCCAAATCCTAAAAAACCTTTTTTAGGCTCGGTAATAATTTCGTTTTGAACTGATTCAACTGCAACACCTAATTCTTCTGCGCCTTTTTTTATGGCTTCTTCAATAGTTGAGCCACAGGCTGTTACCTCTCTTATCACATTAATTTACCTCACTGTCGTCTTCATCTTTATCTTTTTTTAAAGGTGCTTTGTCGATAAATTTCTTTTCTGAACTGTTATCAACGTTATTTTTAGCTTCGTTTACTGTTTTTTCGTGGCGTTTTCTGATTTTTTCCGCCTTTTCTTCACTTATGATAAGGTTATCGTAGGAAGTATCATCTTCATCAACCTCAATCATAATGATTTTCTTTCTTTTTCTCTTTTTGATAACTTCTTCTTCGGCTGCTTTCATTTCTTCCTTTGTAAATACGGGAAGAGGATACATTTTAACAACGATAATTTGTTTTATTGCCGAAAGAACGCTTCTGTATGCCCAGTATATACCCAATGCAGCGAAGAAGCTGAAAGTAAGCATAACGCTAAAGAAAGGCATACCGAATCTGAGAACTGCATTATTTGCAGGGTTTTGTCCATCTGTAGCAGGTGCGGGGGCAGAGAATTTTCTTGTGATTTCAGAGCCCAAAAAGCTTGTTACAAATACAAGAACGGGAACTAAAAGAATAGGTGACATTTTGCTTATATCGGGAATATCCAAAAGTGTTGTGCTTCCGATAAATTTGAAGTTAGGAATATCTTCCTCAAGGTCGATATTATAAG
>JAZRPU010000046.1:0-2701 GCA_045649365.1 Eubacteriales bacterium
TAACAACGGTAAGCTCCTCTTCTGATGTTTCTTCGGATATTTCTTCGGATATTTCTTCAGATGTTTCTTCGGATGTTTCTTCGGATATTTTTTCAGAAGAAAAGGACGATTCTTCTCCGCTTACGCTTTCACCGCTTTCCGACTCTCCGAGGCTTTCGGAAGAAGAATTAAAAGCATTCGTGCAGGAAGTAAGTAAAATGACAAAAATCAAACCAATCATTGTTAAAGCGCGTGTTTTTTCAAAAAAATACATAAATTAACCTCTAATAACTTTAAAGTTCAAAAATAACGTTCTTTGGAGAATTTCTGATAAAATGTCTGTCAGCGGGAACGGCTTTGTCGCTTTTATATCCCACGGGCAAAAGTGCAACAGGCTTTATGTTTTCGGGGAGGTTAAAATCACGTTTGAATTTTTCGGGGTCAAAATAACAAACGAAACAGCTTCCAAGGCCAACGCTTTCCGCCGCAAGCATCATGTGAGTTGTGACTATAGCTCCGTCAACGTCGCCCATAAACTCATTTGTAAAGGGTTGTTTCCATTGCTTTTCCTCGTCAATACATACAGCGAATACAACGGGAGCATTGAATGCACACCTTGTATTTTCCCTTATTTTTTTCAATGCCTCCTCGCTTTTCAGAACGTAAACTATTTGAGGCTGATTGTTCTTTGCGGTGGGAGCGGCTATTGCCGACGCTTTTATTATTTCAAGCTTTTCTTCTTCTATTGGCTTTTCAGAAAAATCTCTTACGGAAAATCTATCAGTTGCCATCTTTATAAAATCCATTTTTAACTCCTTAAATCAAGCATTTATATATTTTATCCATTGACATTATATCAAAAAGGTTTAAATCAACCTTAAATCAATCCAAAACGGGAAAAGCAGTCATATAAAGCACCATCTTTTGCATGGCACGTTTCATATACACTTATTTTCTTAAGCTCGTCTACCGCGTTTGCCACGCAAACGGGATTCCCCGAAGCTTTGAGCATATCTATATCGTTAATACTATCTCCAATAGCAATACAGTTTTCTTTTGGGATTTTGCAATATTCAAGAACTTTTTCCATTCCTGTTGCTTTATTACAGCCCTTTGTTGTAAATTCAAAATACCATGAATGAACAAAAAGCTCATAACGGCTTTTTATATATTCCTCTTGTGCCCTCGTCGGTCTACCCTCAATATACGGTTTTGTGAAAAAGCTTTCTTTATCCTTCAAAAGTGAAAGCGGATTTTTGTCCGTGTTCCTCACAGACCTGATTTTACTGTCTGCAGTTGCCTCCATAACGAATGTTCTGTTTTCCAACAAAAATTCCTCTGTAAATCTTATAAGCTCGTCTGTATCAATAACCGCTTTAAGCAACGTTTTATCTCCAACGTAAACCTCTCCGCCAATAGATGCAACTATCCCATCAAACATTCCGTGCATAAGTTCATCGTAAATTATGCCCGTTGAACGCCCCGTGTTTATGAACACAAGGTGTCCGTTCTCCCGCGCCTTTTTTATGGCAGCAACGTTTGCGGGATTCATTTTCATATCAAAATACAAAGTATCATCTATATCTGTAAATACCGCGTATCTCATTATTTTTTTCTCCGATTTTCCCGTAATTTTATACCACACTATATTACCACAAATGAAAATTTTTTCAATACCTTTTCTCTATTTATTTTTAAAAAAGCAATGAGATTTTTTAAAAATATACGTCAATAAAAAACATTATCCAGAAATTTATCCGTTTAAGAAAAAGCATATACGTTATTTTTCCCGAATAAATAAATTTTATAGAGCTGTCTGTCAAGAGGAAGCTCGCTTTTTTGGCAGAATGATAAAAAACAAAAAAGCAAAAAAGCCTTTGAAACCAAAAAAATATTTCATTACTATTTACAAAGGACCAAAAATGTGGTATAATATATATCAGTTGTTACACAGATTGATAAATATCGAAAAGAAATATAAAGGAGATTTTAAAAATGACTTATGTAATGGGCGACCTTCACGGAATGTTAGACAGATTCGGCGAAATGCTTGAAGAGATAAAATTTAAAAACACCGACACCCTTTATATTTTGGGTGATATTATTGACAAGGGTAATGATTCCATAAAGCTGCTTCAGAATTTAAGCTACAGAAGCAACGTTTATCCTATTATGGGGAATCATGAAAATATCGCTTGTCAGCTTTTGGCGGAGCTTCCCGAAGAGGCAGGGCAGATAAATCCTGCTGATTTTGACAGCGAAACTCTTGCTAAAATTCTTGATTGGTCAAAAAACGGAGGTATGGCTACTATCTCTGAATTTATGAAGCTTTCCCCCGATGACAAAGAGGGGATCTTGGAATATCTGGAAGATATGCCTCCTTATGAAATAGCAGAGGTGGGCGGAAAAGTCTTCGTTCTTGCTCACGCAGGAATAGCTGGATTTGACCCTGAAAAAGAGCTTGATGACTATGAAAGCGAAGCATTTTTCACAGAAGCGGCAGATTATACTAAACAATATTTTGACAAATTCTATTTAGTAACAGCTCACACCCCCACAGACCAAATCAACCCCGCTTATCAGGACAAAATATACGTTGGAAATAATCACATCGCTATAGAATGTGGAGCGTGTGACGGTGGTGCATTGGCTTGCTATTGCCTTGATAACGGAAAGGAATACTACGTTTATTAATTCGGAACTCGGAATGCGGAATGCGGAA
>JAZRPU010000047.1:0-4767 GCA_045649365.1 Eubacteriales bacterium
GGACTCTTCGGATGATCCCTCGGATGATTCCTCGGACGATTCTTCAGAGGATTCTTCAGAGGATTCTTCGGACGATTCTCCAGAGGACTCTTCGGAGGACTCTTCAGATGATTCTTCAGATGATTCTTCAGATGACTCTTCAGATGATTCTTCAGATGATTCTTCAGATGATTCTTCAGATGACTCTTCAGATGATTCTTCAGAGGACTCTTCAGATGATTCCTCGGATAACTCTTCGGAGGACTCTTCAGAGGATTCTTCGGAGGACTCTTCGGATGATTCTTCAGATGATTCCTCGGATGATTCTTCAGATGATTCTTCGGAGGACTCTTCAGAGGATTCTTCGGATGATTCCTCGGACGATTCTTCAGAGGATTCTTCAGAGGATTCTTCGGACGATTCTTCAGAGGACTCTTCGGAGGACTCTTCGCCAACTTCTAATTTGTAAGCAAAGAAGTCCTGACGAGAAGCATCTCCAGAAAGAAAAACCATAAAGTAGAAAGTAACTACATCTCCGTTTTCCAAAAAAACTTTGTATCCGCTGTCTGGGATTGGGTCGCCTGTGTAAGCCTTTGCCTTATTTAAAGCACTTGCTTGAGCGCCCCAAATGTAATAACCGTCAGTCAAATGCCATACAACAGCTTGAACCATGTTGGTATCTTTAACTTTGTAACCACCGTTATCGTCAGAAACAAAAATATCTTCAAAGCATTGAGTAAAAAAAACTTTTAGTAAAGCCGAAACATCACTATTATCTTTATTACTAAGTGCCGCAGACGTGTCTGTAGGAGTGAACGAATCACCGGTATAAGCATTTTTCAAGGTGCTATCAAGGCAAAATCCTCTATAACCGTTAGAAAACAACACATCACGGTCACCCGTTTCAAGAGAATTTTCCGATTCTGCTGAAACCGTAAAAACAACTTGTGTTATCATCATAAAGACGATTAATGCGAAACAAACAACTCTTTTCATCTTCTCTTCCTTTCTTTAGTATTTCTTGTTATGTTAACAAGCAACAGTAAAGCATTTAACTTTTACACCCGCTGATTATTTAACACTGGTTGATTATAAAATAAATAAACACTATTTGTCAATGAATTTTTCAATTTTATAGTTTTCTAAAGTGTAAAGTTTTTCCGCTTTTTGTACATCTTTACAAAAACAGCACATTTTTCTCAAAAAAGCGAGTCAAATCAACATTTTCACACAAAAAAGGGACTGCAAAATTGCAGTCCCTGAAATAATTATTCATTATGAATTAAGTTTTTAACGTTCACCAAGGGCGAAATCCACCGCCTCCGCCTACTATTGTAGAAGATTGAGAAACAGAAGCAGCTTGAGAACCACCTGAATATTGATTTGATGGATAATATCCACATGTATTCTCTCCAACACCTGTTACGCCTGTAAGAATCTGATAGGTGTTGCCCGTTGAAAGTCCCGAGGAAGAAAATACAACGTGCTGGAACTGTTTTGCTGTTTTAAACACACAAAGCACTGTTCCCGAACTATTTTTAATAGCCAACGTTGTTCCCGCAGAGCCTGAACAGTTAGTAGCAAAGGCACATTGTGTAGACGTTGTGGCGTTAGAAAGACATTCATTTGCCATTCCAGAGCTTCCAAGTGAGAGCAATAATCCGCCTGTTATCTTCAATGCACCATTATGGTCCATAGAGCTGTTTCCGCCATTCGTAGGACCCTCACAGAAAATTTTACCGCCAGACACATTGAAGTTTCCGTTGGAATCAAGACCGTCGCCTGAAGCGTTTACGTAAACGAAGCAATCGCCCGCAAAGTTAAGGCTGTAGCTACCTGATGAGCTTGCGCCAGGATTCCAACCGCTACTACCGTCAGCACCGCCTGCGGCATTGAATCCATCGTCTGATGCCTTTACTTTAACAAACGTGGTACCGTTAACATAGATATTAAGTCCCTCGATACCTTCATAAGAATTTGTTATATCAACTTCACCACCGCTTATGGTAAGTGTAGCTTCTGCATGGATTCCATCATCACTGGAGGATGCCACAACCTTACCGCCTGTCATTGTAAATGAGCCATTGGAGTGAATAGCATCGTCAGAAGCGTTAATATACATATTGCAATTTTTAATAGTTATAGCGTTTCCTTTAATTCCCTTGTAGCTGTTTGTATCTGTAGAGCTTACTTTGTTGGAAGAGCCTCCGTTAGTAGCAATAGTGATATTGTATCCGCTTGGTATGACAACGTTAGTTCCCGAAGGGATAGCACCGTCATAAATTTCAATTTCGCCAATACGCATTACGTAGTTAGCAGAAGAAGAGCCGGAAAGAAAAACTCTCACGTATTTAACGTTAGATGCATTTCCCGTTACTACTGCACTATATCCATAATCCTGATACAAACCGAAAGCCGACCCTGCAACACTTCCAAATACGCTATCAAAATTCGTTCCGTCAGTAGAGGTATAAACTGTTACGGAGTCAGGAAGTCCTCTGTTAGAGCTTCCTTCTCTCTTTCCCAAGTTAAGAACTACATTCTGAATAGAACTTGCTTTTGAAAGCTTGAAGTCTATAGTTACACCACCATTGGCGCGCATAACCTCAACCCAGTCACCTGCGGTATAAGAAACCCAGTTTCCATCGTTTACAGCACCTTTTCCATATCCCGTGGAATCAGCTGTCCAAGTCGGGTCAGAATAAAGTGCATCTGTACCTACTGTACCACCAGAAATAACGTAGCTTCCTCCATTTGCTTTAGAAGCAAGGTTTGTAGAAACAGTAGTTGTACTGCTGTCGGGAATGACGGAAGAAATACCGTCATAACTATTTTCTATCTTAAGATTTCCATCCGCCTGAATACCATCATATTTTGCGGTAATAGTAAGCTTACCGCCTGTAACGTCAACGTCACCTTTGCCGACAGTTACACCGTCAGAAGCTTTAATTCCATCACCCATAGAAGACGTTATAGTAACATGACCGCCGCTGATCGCAACGTAAGAATCACTTTTAATACCGTTGCCCGTGCAAGTAATTGTGGAAGTACCGCCCGAAACGTATACAGCAGAATCTCCTTTAAAAGCGTTATCTGCATTGGTAACCTTAATTGTTCCGCCTTTAACGTAAAGATACGTTCCTTGCAAACCTTCGCCTGTTGCTGTTGCGGTAATATTACCATCATTCACAGTTAAAGTTCCCGCTGTTCCTAAAGTAGAATCACCTGTGGAGTCAAAGCAATCAAGACCTGCGTTAACAGTAAAAGTACCACCGTTTACAGTTAAAGTGTTGGTAGCTTTAATACCGTTGCCCGAGCAGGTTATTTTTACAGTACCGCCAGAAATTTCAGCGGTATCAGAGGATTTGATTCCGTTATCAGCCGAAGTTACGTTTACAGTACCCCCGCTCATTGTAAATGCTGTTGCAGCTTTAACGCCTTCGCCCGTAACAGAAGCATTGAGCGTTCCACCTGTTATATCAACAACCAATTCACTTTCAAAAGCATCGCTTCCCGCTGCTTTAACGGTTGCTGTACCCGCTGTAAGATAAATTCCATCATTGGAATGAAAACCGTCATTTACAGCATTAATTACTGTAACGTTTCCGCCATCAAAGAATATTTCATCATCACTTGCAATTGCATGTTTATAATTTCCCGTAACGGTCAAAGAACCGTTACCCTTGAATTTAAGGTCACACTCTGCAAAAATTGTACCTTTTGCTCCGTTTATGTAGGTGGAGCCGTCTGTCAAAGTGTTAGTTGTTCCGTCTGCAAGAATGATATGACCATTCTTTGCTGTTTCAAAGAAAATAGGACCATTTTCCGTGCTTGTAAGAGTAACACCGCTTAAGTTAAGCTTAACGTTATCCTCATCTCCCGCTTGAACGATAATTTGACCGTTTCCACAAGAGCCTGTTACCGTATATTCACCCGCTTTGGTAATAGTTGCTGTTGTTCCCGAAGCAGAAACACCAACTCCCGTCACCTTAACGGAAGAAGAAGTGAAATGAATTGTTCCTCCCCCTGTAGTTGTGTCAGAAGATGTGTCTTCAGATGAAGCTTCAGAAGAGGATTCTGCAGATACATCAGATTCTGCAGAGGATTCGTCAGAAACGTAAGAATCGGAATAAAGGTCAAAATTTCCCAAGAAATGACCCTTGATTCTCAAATAGTCTGTTGCGCTCACGTCATTACTTCCGTCAACATCTGCCGCCTTAAGATATGCACCCTCTAATGAAGCGTTTCCAAGGCAATAGGTTTTAACGAGGAGATAGTCCGTTGCATCAACAATTCCGCTACCGTCAACGTCGCCAAAAACAACCGCAAGATATGCATTTTGTCCCACGCCTATTACGCATCCGGTGCATACGTAATCTTTGGTTCCCTTCAAAAAGGTTACCGTTGTTCCCACATCCATCGTGGAAACAAAATCTGATACACTAACTTCAGCGGGAATTCCCGTAAGATAGTCGCCTGAAACAGTTAAATTATACTTTGTGGAAAGACTTGCCGCCCAAGCATAAGATGGGGCAATCGTAGCGAAGCACAAAAGTACAATTAATGTCATTGCTAAAAATTTAATTTTTTTCATTGTGCGCCTCCTGATTATTTTTTGGATACACCTTGCAATAATTCTATTCCCCAAAGATTAAAAAGAGATTAAACAAAAACTCTTTTTATATTTTCGACTTCATTCCCCCTCAAAATGAAAAAGAATTGTTTTTTTCGTATCATATTCCCTTTTTCAGAATAATATATTATTGCGAAGCAAATAAATTTCAAAAG
>JAZRPU010000048.1:0-5192 GCA_045649365.1 Eubacteriales bacterium
TTCAAGCTCCTCTGAAATGATACGAGCTACTTCTACAACGTCGCCTATATTGAAAATCTTTTCTTGATATAAAATAGAAGCAAACAACCTTTCGCAAAACATAGAAAAGCCTAAAGAACGTTTGAAGTCTTCTTCGCTATAAACTTCCGAACAATGTCTGTAAATAAAATAAGCCAAAGCGCGCAAAAGATGGCTTTCAAATTTTTCATAACAACATGTTTTTGAAGAATAGCTTAAAAAAAGATTCCTATGATTTTCATCCAAATATTCTAATGAAGAAATAATTCCTTTCCATTTCTCATCCCTAATATCTGAAAGCGAAACATCATATTGTTTGCATATATATTCTATCTTATGAGAATAGCTCATATTTTTATTAGACAAAACACGAAAAATATCATTTCGATAAGGCAAAGAATCAAACTCGTTTTCCTCTATCTCCAAGTCAACAAAACCAACTTCAACAAAATCACTAAAAGAATCAGAGCTTAAAATAATCCTCGCCGCTTCTTCACAAGCTAACCCTACCCCAACTTCTTTTCCCATAGCAGTGTTGTTATAAAATCTTGGATGCTCTCGGCATATACAGCAAAGGTGTTCTTCCCCAACGTTTTTAATTATCTTGCAAAGTCCAAGCTCATCAAGATGCGGACAACGGTCATTGTTACAAAGTCTGAAGTGAGCTTCTCCATCATAGGATATGCTTTCTAATATTGAATCAGCATATTCATGCTGTAAACTGTTATAAATATCTAACGTGTTGTCATCAATATCAATTTCCCACCCTATGCAACAGCTATGCTTGCATTTGTCAGCAATACATTTAAATTCTGTATAATATTTAGGTGCATATAACTTCATGACTCTCTCCATAAATACAAAGTCTAAAAAATTTCAAAACTTTACAATTTGATATTATCATAACTAACACAAAAAGTCAATCAAAAGACGAATAATCATAGCTTTCCCAAAACATCGAATTTAAAAGTTTTTTACTCTATTTTATCTTATACCGCCGCTTTAGTTATCATTTTTATTTTCAAACCAACAGGATATAATCTGTAATTCAACCGAATCTATATCCATTGCCATATTATAAGAAAAAACGAACAAAAACAACATACAGATTAATGCTTTTATCTGCTCGTTCCATGACAAAAAGAACCTTACTTTGATAACAATCCATCAATAAACTGTCCGGCAAGACGAGCGGATCTTCCGCCACGCTCCAAGGCAAACCTTTCAGCAAGCAAATCAAGTTCTTCAATTGGAATTTCAATACCTGTTTTTTGTGCCAAATGGTGAACGATATGCAAATAGGTTTCTTTATTCGGCTTTGAGAGCGTAACGTGGATTCCAAAGCGTTCCGACAAGGAAACGAGCTCCTGCATTGTATCGTTTCGATGCACGTCATCTCCCTCACGGTCGGAGAAGCTTTCCTTGACAATATGCCTGCGATTGCTTGTTGCATATATGACTACGTTTTTGGATTTTGCTGTAACCGACCCCTCAAGCACAGCTTTGAGTGCATTGAAGTTATCGTCATCCTTAAAAAAAGAAAGATCGTCAATAAACAAAATAAATTTCAAAGGATTTTGAGAAAGGGTGTCGCACCTTTGGGATAATTCGAAGTTGATCCTTTCTTATTTCAACAATTCGAAGCCCTTCGCTCCAAAATGCATTAATAATCGCTTTGACCGTCGAAGACTTTCCTGTTACGGCATCTCCGGTAAGAAGAATATTTGCAGATGGCTTTCCTGAAAGAAGTGCCTTTGTGTTATCTATCACAATCTGACGCTCGCTCTCATAATCTACAAGGTCTGAAATTTCCGTTTTATCAGGATATAAAACAGGAGTTATTACGCCTTTTTCATCAACGTAAAACATTCGATTTTTGGCATATATTCCATATCCCAATTTACCAATATTTTCAGTTCTGTGGAGATAAATCTCCTTTAATCTTATATTAGTTGAACTGAAATCAGGTAAAAAGCTGGAATATTTCAGCGGAGCTATCAAAGCTTCTTTATCAAGGCCGAGAATCTCCTCTAACTTATCAAGCTCCGCTTCCAACGCTTCTTGCATATACCTTGGAATCTTTTTCCCCGATGCTATTGTTTTGACGTAAACGTTTTCGCTTTTCCAACAAAGCTCTTTGACATACTCCCCCAGATCACCGCCATTTGCGGAATATAAGCATGACACAAAATCGGAATAGCTTGCGGCGGTGGGATGCTTAATATGGGAAAACAAAGCATCGAATACTTTGTCCTCAAGAAGATCTCTGAAAATGCAAAGAGTGAATAATTTTTCTTTAAGCTATTTCATATCAGTTTAGAATTGCCCCCGATGCACCACCCGACACGAGAGCGACATAACGCTTTAGATAACCCGAAAGTTCTTTTTTCTTTGGAATAAAATTTTCCATACGTTTTTTTAGAACTTCTTCTTCAACTTTTAATTCAATAGTATTTTCAGGTATGTTAATGCTGATAATATCACCATTCTCAACAACACCTATCACGCCACCCGAAGCCGCTTCAGGCGTTATGTGACCAATACACGCGCATCTTGTTGCACCGCTAAATCGACCATCTGTTATAAGTGCAACGATATCTCCAAGTCCCATTCCCATAATAGCAGAAGTCGGATTCAACATCTCACGCATTCCGAGGCAGCCTTTCGGTCCTTCGTAACGAATAACAACAACATCTCCCGAAACGATTTTGCCACTATTAATAGCCGTTTGAGCTTCTTCCTCATAATCAAACACCTTTGCAGTACCTTCATGAACAAGCATCTTTTCAGAAACCGCAGAACATTTCACAACACTTTCTTCCGGAGCAAGATTTCCTTTAAAAACAGCAATTCCGCCTGTTTTACTGTAAGGATTATCTATGGGACGAATAATATCAGTATTAAGATTAACACACCCAACTATATTTTCTTCAATTGTTTTCCCTGTTACAGTCATACAGCCTGTATAAAGCAACCTTTCTTTTGAAAGCTCATTCACAACTGCATAAACTCCACCCGCTTCGGTCAAATCCTCCATATATGTGCGTCACGCCGGAGCTAAATGACAAAGATTAGGAGTCTTTAAGCTGATTTCATTGGCAATTTCCCAATTCAACTCTACTCCGCATTCGTGAGCAATAGCAGTAAGGTGCAGCATACTGTTGGTAGAGCATCCAAGAGCCATATCAACAGTCAGTGCATTCAGAATCGCTTCTTTTGTCATAATATCACGAGGACGAATATTTTTATTTATCATATTCATCACTTAATCTGCAAATTTTCAGGTTTTAAGTATAGCTCGCATTGAGGAGCGATTCCATAATCTCTGACGAGATTTGTTTCACGAAGGATATTTTTCAACACCGTTTGTGCATCAAACACCTTGTCAAGTGATAACATTTTTGCATCTGCCTTTCAATAAATTTTCTAATAACGGCTTTAAGACAAAAAACAAACCCGTCCCAAAGCACAAATTGCTTTGAGACGGGTGCTATTATAAATATACACTCGCGGTACCACTCAAATTGCGGATATAAAAACTCCGCCACCTCTTCGAAGTCAAACAACTCCTATGCATTAACGTATCATACACGGAAAGCGCCTACTGGGTGTCAAAACCTTTGGGGCTTTCGGCTCAAAAGGGATAAGAAATCTACTGTCCTTTATCGGGATCACACCATCCCCGACTCTATGTGAAAATCGTAGCAGTTTCCGTCTTCATCAACGCCTTTGCTTTCGAAGTCGAACAACTTCTATGCACTAACATAGCATACACGGGTTGCCCTACACACAAATGCTTCAGGCTTCCAGTTCAGAAGGGAGAGGAAAAGAAAAGAAAAGAAAAGAAAAGAAAAGAAAAGAAAAGAAAACAACACACCGATTCACACCACCCATCGGCTCTCTGGAATGCTTTTCGTTTCTTTACCATTCTTCGTCGCAGCTTTTGTTGATATTCAATTGATGTTTTGCTTTTTACTACTTTAAAGCGATAATGTCAATAGGTTTTTGAAAATTTTTTTATTTTTTGTAATTTTCTTCGCTTATGCATATTTAACGAATAAATACACCGTAAAATAAAGGCTCCTAATGTTTGTTTTCAGGTCTTTGATTGTTTTAAAGAATCAAATAAACGACGAAAGGAAAGCTTTTTTGGTCGTGAGAACGTCAATCACACCTTCATTTCGCTTTTTGTTCAAATATTCAGCGAATTCATCGAACTTGTCTAAATCGTAGCTCCATAAATCGTCATGCCGAAATTCGTCTTTTTTCTTAGTTTTGTGAAACATAAATACAATACAAGCCCTTTCAACTTCTGCAATATCAACAAGCTTTTTTAAATCTTCAAGACTTGTATGGCTATAAACAACTACTGAATTTACACACAAACTATTAAACGAATAAATCAATTGGGGTATATTGCGAATTACATAATCCGATTCACCTGCCAATTTTAGCTTATCTTGAATTTCTAAATGTCGATTATTTGCAACGGGATTTCCGGCTGTACGAACGTATAGCAATCCCAAATCCCTTAAATGAGAGTAATTTTCTTCAATAAAATCATTTTTCATTCTACTTTCAGGTGAGGCAAATCCAATAAGCTTTTCCGTTATACCTAACTTGAAACGAAGCTCCGATATTCCTGTCAAAATGTCTTCGTCATCGTTTTTATGAGAAAAACCATGAGTGGCAATTTCCATAGACGGATTATTGTATATGGTTTTTAGCTGTTCTTTCGTCAGGGTAGTCTTACCATCAATCACGTTTGATATAATGTTAAACGTTGCCGATAAATTATATTTTAATAATACGCTTTCGTATAATCTGTAATCTTCCGCATTCCCATCATCTATTGAAATAGAAATTATCCCTTTTTTAAATTGCGATGAATAACAAGATTTTTTCATAACATCGTTCCTTTCATTAACCCAATTATACCATTTAGTTATCATTTTTTCAAGTTGATTAACGTGTTTTTTAAGTGTAAGCACCTCTTTAACATGAGTAGCAGAAAATTGCTTATAAGCGAAATAATTAAAATTTAGTATATGAAAAATTTTTTGACAAACATTTTATTTAAATATCTATATAAAAACAAGAAATCCGAAGCATTTACAATTAGGTAAATGTTTCGGATTTAACTTGATTGGCTCCCCCTGCTGGGCTCGAACCAG